>CAYUBU010000428.1:0-11900 GCA_964443105.1 uncultured Nitrospirota bacterium | reverse complement strand
GACGTGACCATCAACGATGTGACCGTGGGTGAGGGGGCCGGGACGGCAACCTTTACGGTATCCCTGAGCAACCCCAGCGCCTCCGACATCGACGTTACCGTGGCCACATCAAACGGCACCGCCGTGGCCCCCGGCGACTATATCACCACCAGTAACACGGTCACCATCACGGCAGGGAGCACCTCAGGCACCGTGGATGTGCCGATCATCGAGGACCTCCTGGATGAAACAAATGAGACCTATACCTTAGGTGTGACCGGAACGTCAGGGGGTGCCGTTGGTGACACCACCGATACGGGTCTTGGGACGATCACCGATAATGATGGGGCCCCGAGTGTGGCGATTAATGATGTTACCGTGGACGAGGGTGCCGGGACGGCGACTTTTACGGTTTCTTTGAGCAACCCCAGCGCTTCCGATCTCGATATTACCGTGGCCACGTCAAATGGCACGGCCACAGCTCCCGGTGACTATACGGCCATCACCACCACCGTGACCATCCCGGCGGGGAGCACATCAGGCACCGTGGATGTGCCGATCATCGAGGACCTCATCGATGAGGCGAATGAGGCTTATGTTTTGGCAGTGACGGGGACAGCCGGGGGCACCGTGGGCGACACGTCGGACACGGGGCTGGGCACCATCACCGACAACGACGGCGCCCCCGACGTGACGATCAGTGATGTGGCCGTGGGCGAAAGTGCAGGGACGGCAACCTTTGTCGTCTCCCTGAGCAACCCCAGCGCTTCCGACATCGATATTACCGTGTCCACCACCGATGGCACGGCTACTGCTCCAGGGGACTACACGAGCACCAGTACTGCCGTGACTATCTCGGCGGGAAGCACTTCGGCCACCGTCGATGTGCCGATTATTGCCGATCTCATCGACGAAGCCGATGAGACTTATACCCTGGTGGTGGCCGGGACTGCCGGGGGCGCTGTGGGCGACACCTCAGACACCGGTCTCGGTACCATCATAGACAACGACGGCCCCCCAGACATGACGATCAATGATGTGACCGTGGGAGAAGGGGCCGGGACGGCGACCTTTACCGTCTCCCTGAGCAACCCCAGCGCTTCCGACATCGATATTACCCTGGCCACGTCCGATGGGACAGCCGCGGCGCCGGGAGACTACAGCGCCACCACCACCACGGTGACCATCCCGGCAGGGAGTACATCGGAGACCGTCGATGTGCCGATCATCGAAGACGTCATTGACGAAGTCGACGAAACCTATACGCTGGCGGTGACAGCAACGGCCGGCGGTGCGGTAGGCGACACCACCGACACGGGACTTGGCACCATCACCGACAATGACGGCGCACCTGACGTGACGATCAACGATGTCACCGTCGATGAAAGTGCCGGGACAGCGACCTTTACGGTCTCCCTGAACAACCCCAGTGCGTCCGGCATCGACATTACCGTGGCCACCAGCGACGTGACTGCCGCGGCTCCCGGCGACTACACGGCCACGGCCACCACCGTGACCATCCCGGCAGGGAGCACCACGGCTACCGCCGATGTCCCCATCGTCGAAGACCTCATCGACGAAGTCGATGAGACCTATACTCTGGCGGTGACCGGCACGGCAGGGGGTGCGGTGGGCGATACTACCGATACCGGCCTGGGGACCATCACCGATAACGACAACGCTCCGGCAGCTTCCATTGATGATGTGGCGTTGAATGAAGGGGACTCGGGAAGCACCCCCTTTGTCTTCATCGTGACCTTGGCCAATCCAAGCGCCACCGATGTTTCAGTCGATTACACGGCTGTGGGCGGCACGGCCACAGCAGGAAATGATTTTGTCGCTGCAGCCGGTACACTGACCATTGCCGCTGGCAGCCTCAGCGGGCAGATCACGGTGAACGTGACCGGTGACGTCGCCGGGGAGCCCGACGAAACCTTCAGTGTGAACCTCTCCAACCCCTCGGGCCTCACCATCTCGGACCCCCAGGGCGCAGCGACCATCGTGAATGACGATTTCGGCACCGACGGCACCGTCTCCATTACACCCACGAGCTTTCCCGGAAACGTCCTAACGGTCACGGTGAATGATCCCGATCTCAATGCGAGTCCCGCCTCGCCGGATACCGTAGTGGTCGATGTGGTCAACGACATGACCGGTGAGGTGGAACAGGTCACCCTGACCGAGACGGGACCGAACACCAACGTCTTTTCCGGCACCATCCCCACGACCCTGGGAACGGCTGCCGGGACCAATAATGATGCTGTGCTCAATACACAAGGAAACGACACGGTCACCGCAACCTACAACGACGGCCTCACATCCACAGGCGGCACGGCTACGAGAACTGACACGGGTATGGTGGACGAACTGGCGTCGATTCAGGGTTTCGCCTGGATCGACGAGAACGGCAACGATCTCTTCGATGCGTCCGAGGACCCTGTTGACGGATGGACGATTGAGATTGAGAAGGGAGGCGCGGTCCTTGTCACCACCACCGTTGCTGCCGACGGCTCTTACGGTGCGCCGAATCTCATACCCGACACGGGGTATGCCGTTGTTTTGCGCCATCCCGAGACCAACGTGGAATGGACCCGTCTGGACAACGTGACCCTGCCCCCCGGGGTGACCCTGGTGGACCAGAATCTTCCCGTCGATCCCAGTGGAATCGTCTACGACGCCCAGGCCCGGATCCCGTTGGAAGCTGCTGAACTGACCCTGGTGAATCAGGTCGGTACGCCTGTGGCCGACAGCTGTCTCGTGATCGGTCAGCAGGGACAGGTCACGGGGAGCGACGGCGCCTACCGTTTCGATGTCCAGGTGGACGCTGACCCGAGCTGTCCCTCCGATACGGTTTATACCATCGTTGTCGATCCCCCGGCACTCTATCTGAGCCGCACATCTACCCTGATTCCTCCGCTGCCCGGTCCCTTTGACCCCACCGGTCTGGTGGACCCTGTTCTCATTGTGCCCAACTTTGCCGTTCCCCAGGCGGGGGACAGCACCGATTACTATCTCAGTTTCCAGCTGGCCAGCGGAGATCCGGACATCGTCAACAACCACATCCCTGTGGATCCGCAAATTCTCGACGAATTCAGCCTGCGCACCTTCAAAACGGCCGACCGGCGTCAGGCCGTCATCGGCGAGATGATCCGATACACCGTCACCGTGGAGAACAACACCGCTCCCCCTGTTGACGTCATCGGCTTAACCCTGGTCGACACCATTCCCGCGGGCTTCAGTTACGTGGAAGGTTCGGCCCGGATGAATGGCGGGCAGACCGGTTTTACTGTCAGCGGTACCCGGCCGATCCGTTTCGACGGGATCCCTCTCGCCGCTGGTGAAGCCCTGACCCTGTCCTATGTCCTTCGAGTCGGTTCCGGCGTGGTCCAGGGCAACTATGTGAACAGGGTGGTTCCTTTTGTCGATGATATCCAGGTCGGAAACCAGGCGACAGCCACCGTGGAAATCACCTCCGATCCCGATTTCCAGCAGACCACCATTATCGGCAAGGTATTCAACGACAAGAACGGCGACGGCTGGCAGGATCCAGGGGAGGATGGGATTCCGGGCGTTCGGATCGCCAGTGTGTCGGGCCTTCTCGTCGAAACCGATGCCTATGGCCGGTATCATCTGGCGGGTCTGGAAGGGGGCCGCTTCGATCGGGGCCGAAATTTCATTCTCAAAGTCGATCCGTCGACGCTGCCCGAGGGGACCGTATTTACCACGGAGAATCCCCGGGTCAAACGGATCACCGAGGGATTGATGAACCGTTTTGATTTCGGCGTCCGGCTCCCGCGGCAGGAGGCGTGCTGCCAGGGGATTGAAGTCAAGTTGGGAGAGATCTTCTTCCTTCCGGGAGACCATCAGATCAGACCCGAATATAGGCCGCTGATACAGGATCTGGCACAGCGGCTTCGGGAGAGCGGCGGCGGCACACTCTTCATTCAGGGCCATGCCGACACGGCGCCCAGGCCCGTCTCCGACAAGAAAGTCTCCACAGTGGAGACGGTCAAAGAAACCCGGCTGACCCTGACCCGTCCTTTCGGCAACCGCAAAGCGACTCTTACGGCGTCTCAGAGACGCGAGTTGGAGCAGGTGGCGGCGCCATGGCAGGGACTGAAGGACATCCGGATCGAGGTCACGGGGCATACGTCCAGTACCCCCATTGCCCCGGCGAATCGAGGAGAGTTTGCCGACAATTACGCCTTGTCCCGTGCCCGGGCCCGCAGCGTGGCCGACTACCTGCGCGATCGCCTGAATCTCAGGGACGATCAGATTGTTACCAGGGGTAAAGGTCCCGACGAGCCGCTGGCTACCAACGACACGGTTCAAGGGCGCGCCCGGAACAGGCGGATTGATCTCTATATCTCCGGCGTCAGCCTCTCCCCGGCCCCGGCAACAGCGGCTCAGGCTGACACGGGAGCCGAGAGATCAGACCTGGCCCACCGTCGTGCCCGGGAGGTTTATGAGGCTTTGAGAAAACTGCTCGGCGATCAATTGATGCAAAAGATCGAGATCCGGACTCCCGATAAGGCTGAGAGGATGCAAGGGCGAGAGAGCCCAAAAGCCGGAGCAACAACCGGTGCCCCGATGGAACAAGGTGCAGCACCGTCGGGCCTGATGCGGTTCGTCTGGAACGGGATCGAAGCGTTGGGCGATCTGCTCATTCCTTCGGCCTATGCCGCCGAAGGTCCTGCCGAACCCTGCACCGTCGATCTCTGCCGCACCGACGACGGCTATGTGGTGGAGATTATCAACCCTGACGAGACGCCCGAAACGTTAGGCCTGCCGGCATCGGAAGACCGGGAAGCCAACCGGCGGGTCGATGTGAGCGGCCGCTTTACGGTAAACTTGCCCGGCGGCGGCCGGCTCTGGGCGACCGAGGATCCTGGCGTCATCGACCCGAGACTGGCTGTCACAGGACCGGCAGCGCTGCCGGTATCCGGCGGAAAGATAGAGGGGCCGGCCCTCTTCTCAGCCTACACCAATTACGCGGCCTTCATGAATCGTCTGGAAGTGGTGATTTATCTGGCCCGCGACGAGGATAGAATCAATCCCATCGCCATGGTTCAGGGAGACCTCGGGAGTCTTATCCGTTTCCAGTGGAACGGGGGCTCGGCCGTGGACCATACCTTCAGGCCCGGCGACCAGCTTGTTTATCTGCTTCGGGCCTACGATCGGGACGGCCATGTGGACGAAACGGAGTCGAAGAAAATCGATCTCGTTGACAGCCGGGCCTTTTCCGATTTCCGCGGTGACGAAGAGACGCCCTTCCCGCCGGTTCATGGGGACCGGGGTGGAGCAGGGGAGGAGGCCCTACGTGACGCCACACCCCTTGCCGGCAATGTGGTGACCTTCAAGCCGCCCATACCCGAGGTGGTGACGGTGACGCGGTTCAAAGTCTACACGGTGACGCCCCGCTTCGCCGTTCGCAAGGCGGAACTCCGGGAAGCAGACAGGGCCGAACTCGACCGTATCGCCGATGACTGGCGCGGGGTACAGAACGTGCGGGTCCAGGCCATCGGTCATACGGACAGCGTGAGAATCGCCCCGGAGAACAGACACGAATTCCGGAACAACCATGTCCTATCCGAGGCCCGGGCGGCCAGCGTGGCTCAGTACCTTTCCCAGGTCCTCGGGTTGTCTGAGGTACAAGTCGTGGTGGAAGGAAAAGGGCCTGATGAGCCGGTGGCCCCCAACGGGACAGTCGCAGGACGGGCTCTGAACCGCCGTGTGGAGTTGACGATCTGGGGAGAGGCGGAGATTCACAGGCAAAGCGCCCGACCCCTCGATCTGAAACTGGAAGATCGTAAGAGCAGTCTTGAAGTCTCCGCCGCTGAGGGGCTTTTGGCAGCGGAAGAAGCGCTCCGTCACGCTCAGGGGGGTCTTGAAGGAGAAGCCGCGGAGGCCAAAGTCGCCTGGACCGCCGATCATCGCCTCAAACTCCAGGGGGGAACCCTGGCATCGGTTTACGGCCGCAACGATCTGCGCCGCCAGACCATCCCCATATACGGGAGTCGGGTCCGGGTCCATGGCCAGGATCTGGGCGGGGATTATGGGCTGGTGATCAATGGAGAAGAGATCCCCGTGGATACGGACGGGAAGTTTGCCGTGGAGTACATGCGTCCCGTGGGCGGCCAGGAATTTGTTGTGGACCTGATGACCCCCGAAGGGGAGGTGGAATGCAGCCGTGAGCTGACCGTCGATGTGACGGGGAAACAGATGTTCCTGGTCGCTCTGGCCGACCTGACTGCGTCCGGGAATGATATTTCGGGGAGCCTTGAGCCCCTGGCTGTGGACGACCGCTATGACGATGATGTGACCGTGGAGGGCCGCTTTGCTTTCTATCTCAAAGGGAAGATCAAGGGTAAGTACCTGATCACCGGCCAGATGGACAGCCAGGAGGAGGAGCTGAAAAACGTCTTCCGCTACCTCCACCGCAAGGATCCCGACAGTCTCTTCCGGCGTCTCGATCCCGACCGGTACTATCCGGTCTACGGTGACGACTCGACCACCATTCAGGACGTAGACACCCAGGGCCGTCTCTATCTCCGGGTTGACTGGGACAAGTCTCAGGTGCTTTGGGGCAACTATCACACGGGGATTACGGGGAGCGAGTTCGCCCAGTACAACCGCAGTCTCTACGGTGCCCAGGTCCGTCACGAAAGTCTCAAGACCAACGCCTTTGAGGAGTCCCGGACCGACGCCAATGTCTTCGTTTCCGATGCCCAGACCGTTCTGGGGCACGCCGAATTTCTCGGTACCGGCGGCAGTCTCTATTACCTGAAGCAAACGGACATCGTTCCCGGTTCCGACAAGGTTCGTATCGAGGTCCGCGACCGGGACAGCAACCGGGTGATTCAGAACACCACCCTGGCCCAGGGCACCGATTACGAAATCGATGAGATTCAGGGGCGGATCATCCTGACCCGGCCCCTGCTCCAGGTGGCCCGCCAGGCGGCCCCCTCCCTGGTGAAGGACGTTCCCCTGGACGGGAATGACGTGCTCCTGCTCGTAGACTACGAATACGTGCCGACCAGTTTCGACCCCGACGATATTACCTTCGGCGGCCGGGCCAAACAGTGGGTGACCCCCTATCTGGCTCTGGCCACCACCTACGTGGATGAGAACCGGGGCGGCGAGGATTACCGGCTCGCCGGTGCCGACGTGACCCTGCAGACGGGACGGGGGACCTATGTGAAGGTCGAGTATGCCGAGAGCGAAGCGTCTCAGTCGGACAACTGGTTCTCCGATGATGGCGGTTTGACCTTTGACAAGCGCAACCCCACCACCGTCGAAAATACGGATGGGACTGCCGTCGGCGTGGAAGCCCGGGTCAACTTTGCCGAGGTTACCGACGGCAGGCGGGAAGGTGCCGCGGCGGCCTGGTGGAAAGATCGGGATGCAGGATTCTCCTCCGCCCGTGTGGGGGATGGCCAGGAGACCCGGGAGTATGGCGGTGAAGTTTCGTGGACGGTCAATGAAAAGCTCTCTCTTGCCTCCCGTGGCACGGTGTTGGAACTCGACGAGACGCGGAAAGAGTCGACCTTCAGCGTGCAAGCCGACTATCGGGCAGGCGAGAAGACCACCGTGGGCGCTGAGGTCCGTTATGTCAATGACGAGCCTGAAGTGGGTGATGAGGAAGAGGCGACGCTGGCCGCACTCAAAGTCGGTTACGATGTGACGCCGAGGGTCAATGTTTACGGGATTGCCCAGACTGCCCTGGACAAGAGCGATGCCTATGAAGACAACGATCTTTATACCCTCGGTCTGAAGACCGAATGGAGCAAGCGGTTCTCTCTCCAGGCGGAAGCCAGCACCGGCGATCGGGGAGATTCAGCGCTCCTCGGTTCCACCTACAGACTGAACGATCGCCACGAACTCTACGGTACCTATACCCTTTCCACAGACCGTACGGACGATGAAGTCTCTAATATCTTCACATTGGGTGAACGGGTCGGCCTGAGCGACCAGCTCCGGGTCTATCATGAAAACCAGTTCAGCCACAGCGACAGGCAGTCAGGGATCGCCCATGTCTTCGGTCTCGACTTCGAGGCGAGCCGGTACCTGAATCTCGGCGCCTCCTTTCAGTCGAGCAGTCTGGACGACGACAAGGACGGCATTGAACGGGATGCGGGAACCCTCTCGGCACTCTACCGCAGGGAGCAGACCCGGTTGAGCAGCAAGCTGGAGTACCGACGGGACGGGGGGAGTGAGGACCGGCGTCAATGGCTCACCACCAACGCCTTGGACTACAAGTGGACCCCCGATTACACATGGCTCGGAAAACTGAGTCTTTCCCGCACTGAGGACGACCTCGACGATCAGGGCGATGCCCGTTTCATCGAGGCCGCCCTGGGGCTGGCATACCGGCCGGTGGAGCACGACCGCCTGAACCTGCTGGGAAAATACATGTACCTCTATGATTTGCCAAGCTTGGCCCAGGATGGGATCTCAACGGATCAGCGCAGCCACATCCTCTCCCTGGAGGGGCTCTACCGGCTCAACCGCCTCTGGGATCTCGGGAGTAAAGTGGCTTTCCGGAACGGGGAGCTTCGGAGCGATCGCAATCATGGCGATTGGTTCGAGAGCAGCACCCGTTTCGCGGCCGTCCGGGGGAACTACCATGTGATCCGGAACTGGGATGCCCTCCTGGAGTACCGCTGGCTCGACGTGGATGAGGCCGAAACGACCCGCCAGGGATTTCTGTTCGGCATTTCCCGGCATCTCGGCGACCATTTCAAACTGGGTGTGGGCTACAACTTTACCGATTTCTCCGATGATCTCACTGAACTTGACTACGACTACAAAGGGTGGTTCATCAACACCATCGGCAAGTACTGATCTTTCCCCCATACTGCATACTTAACGGGTTGCCAGGCAGGTCTGCCTGGCAACCCGTTGCCCTTTGGCTGCCATTCATTCCCCTTTCACAAAAACGAACCTTTCCATTTTTCCCTTAATGTCATATATTTGTTGTCATTCTTGTGCCGGCACGGTATAATGCGCCGGCGTTGAAATCTATATACAGAGAGTTTCCGATCGTCAGCAACGGACCGCCCGCCCAGGTTTGCTTCGAATGAAGATTGTGCGCAGACCCATCATCACTGCTTTGCGTCTGATGTTACCGTGGTGCCTGTTCGCGGTCATCCTGTTACTTTCAGACAGCGTGGCAGCTTCCTCAACAGGATCCGGAGAACCGGAGGTGTTCTGGACCGTGCAGGCGGCAACCTTTGCCGGCCCCCGGGGGGCAACCAGGCTGATGACCTGGATCAATCTTCCCCAGGGACGGGTGGAGAAGATCGGTCCTTGGTATACGGTGCGCTACGGCTTTTTCACCGGGGCCGACGAGCCCCGGGCCCTAAGAGAGCGGCTGCGGGATCAAGGGGTTGAGGCTCCGCTGCTCCGCACCTGCTACAACATCCCGGAACGGATTGTCGCCCGGGGAGATACGGGCCTTGAGGCCGACGGCGACCGGCAAACCGAACGTGATGAGGCATTGATCGTCGATGCGGTTCTGCAGGCGCGGCGGGGTGAACTGGAAGAGGCCCTCGCCACTCTGGAACCGATGCTAGCGAAAAGGCCCGATGATCGGCAGCTGAAGATCGACTATATGGTGCTGCTCGGCTGGGCCGGCCGGGATGAGGAAGCACTGCAACAGGCCGAAGGGTTCGATCTTGAAGTGGCGCCGCCCTATCTCATCGAATCGCTGGCCAAGTCTGCCAGGAACGTGGGCCGCTTCGATCAGGCAGTGGAACTCTACACCCTGGCCACGACCAGGCGTCCCGGAAGGGCGGCAGGGTACGGCGGACTGGCCATGGCCCAGGCCGACGCCGGCCGATCGGAAGAGGCGCTGCAAACTCTGGCACCGGCGCTTCAGGCCCACCCGAAAAACCGGGACCTCCTCTTTGCCGGGGGCTACGCCCACGAGCGTTCCGGCAACCGGCTGGAGGCTTTGTGGGCCTATGAAGAGATCCTCCGTCTTGACCCACGGCACCGGGAAGCGTCCCGGCGGCGTCTCCTGATGCTCTCCGCCCTGGGGGCCCCGGGGCCGGCCCTTCGTGAAGGCGGAGAAAATGCCGGTCTGCTCTCAACCGACGAAATGGACCATGTCACGGCCGATTGGGCCGCCGCCAAGGTGCGGTGGGGAGAGATCCCCGCCCCCGGTTATGAGGTGCGATTTGCAGAGACCGACGAAGCTATCGCCATGCTGGACGACCGGATCCGGCAACTCACAGCAGAAAAGGGGCTGAGCGAGACGGCCACTCCCGTCCTGCGGGCCCGTTTCGACCGGATGGTCGCCCTGCGGAACCGGTATCGCATGACCGACGTGGTGGCCGAGTATGAGCGGCTCGGGGCCCAGAATGTCGCCGTTCCCGTCTACGGGCACCAGGCCGCCGGTGATGCCTATCTTTATCTGGAGCGTCCAAGAGAGGCGGAGGTTGCCTATCGGGAGGCCTTGAGTCGGGACCCACAAAATTTCAACATCCAGACCGCTCTTTTCTGGGCGCTTATCGATCAGGGGCAATTTGAACCTGCTACTGAGATCATCGATCGCCTGGAGGCGGAACAGCCCGCCTGGCGGATCAATCGGAGCAACCCGGCCCGGCCGGTTTACGGGAAAAACGAGAATCGGCTCCTTGCGGCCGCCACAGCCGCCCAGGCCCGTGCTTTCGCCGACGATCTTCAGGGCGCCCAGGAGAGAATGGAAGGTCTCACCGGCCAGGCTCCCTTTAGTCACGATCTCCGCCAGCGCCTCGGCTACGTCTACCTTTGGCGCGGATGGCCGAGACGGGCACTGGCCGAGTATGAACAGGTTCTGGCCTCCGATCCGCAGCTTCTCGACGCCCGGGTCGGACGGGGGGAAGCGCTGCTCGACCTGGGGGAATACCGGGCGGCCCAGGCAAGCATAGACCGGCTGGAGACGGAATACCCCGAGACGAAGCAGGTGGCCAAGCTTCGGCGCCGATGGGAAATCCACAACAAGGGCATTTTCACCACAAGCCTGGGATTCGGGAGCGATTCCCAGGGCGATCAGGATACCGACAGCTTCCGGATCGACAGCTACCTCTATTCCAGACCCATGGCTTACAACTGGCGCCTCTTTGGACGGAGCTATTACGAAAAAGGCGATCTGGACATTGAAGACGACGACGTCTCGGTTCAGCGTGAGTCTATCGGTCTCCAGTATGGGGGCCGGGATCTGGTGAGCTTTGTCGCCCTGGACCGGAACAGAGAGACCGATAAGGACATGGGCGTTTCCGGCGGGCTGGGGTGGAATCTGAACGACCACTGGGCAGTGGGTGTTGCCATGGACAGTTCCAGCCTCGAGGTGCCGCTCCGTGCCCGATATCGGGATATTGAGGCCTGGTCCGCCGGCGCTGAGGTGATCTACCGGGCCCATGAGTCGGCCCAGGTGCGGGCCAGTCTGCAGCGTCTCGATTTCGACGACGACAATATCCGGGTCAGTGGTTTGCTGGCTTATGAACAGCGCGTGATCAACGGTCCCTACTTCAAACTGCCGGTGACCCTGGAACTCTACGGTTCCCGGAACAGCAAAGAGGACCGCCCCTATTTCAATCCCGAGTCCGATCTGTCGGGAACGGTCACCGCCGATTTGCGCTGGCTCCTGTGGCGCTGGTATAGGCGTTCTTTCGCCCATCACCTGGCGTTCTCCGGCGGCTTCTACCGGCAAAAGGACTTTGATACCGAGGGAGTGGGTGCGGTCCGTTACGAGCATGACTGGCAGATCAGCGACACCCTCGCCCTGCTCTACGGGGTGACCTGGCGCCGCCGGGTCTACGACGGAGACTCGGAAAAAGGTACCTGGAGTTACTTTACCGTCGACTGGAGGTTTTAATGGGGTTTCACTGGTTCCTGATCGTCGTGATGGTTGCTCTTTTGTCCCCGGCTCCCGTGCT
>CAYUBU010000427.1:0-9252 GCA_964443105.1 uncultured Nitrospirota bacterium | reverse complement strand
GGTTTCGGGCCAATGAAGCCATATCGGGAGACAAACTGCGGGCCGCCCTCACCTCGAAAGAAGGCGATGTTTTCAGCAGTGAAGCCATTCGAAAGGATATGGCCAACATGGCCCATCTCTATGGCGAAATCGGATACGCCTTTGCCACGGCGTCACCCCTCACCGACCTGAACCGGGAGAACCGGACCGTGGATCTCACGTGGGACATCGCCGAAGGCCAGCGGGTCTATATCGGAGAGATCAATATTGCCGGCAATACCCGGACCCGGGACAACGTCATCCGGCGGGAGGTGCGCTTCTACGAAGGGGATCAGTACAATATCGCCCAGATCGATAGAAGCAAGGTCCGGATCCGGAACACCGGCTTTTTCGAAAATGTACAGTTTTCCACGGAAAGGCGCACCGGCGAGCAGGTGGTCGACCTGAACATCGAAGTCAAGGAACAGCAGACCGGCTCCCTGAGTTTCGGTCTCGGCGCCAGTTCCACCCAGGGACTCGTCGGCTCCTTTGACGTACGGCAGAAGAACTTTATGGGCACAGGCCGGGAGATCAATGTGGCGGCCCTTCTGGGCGGCGAGGACAGCAGCTATAATCTCCGGTTCTTTGAGCCCTGGCTCTTCGACACGGAAGTCAGCCTCGGTGCCAGCATATTCAAGACCTATTCCGATTACGACTCCTTCGAAGAGGAGACGGTGGGCGGCAGCATCATCTTTGGACGGGCATTGGACGAATACAGTCGGGGCACCCTGACCTTTGACTATGAAGAGATCGACTTTGCCGATGTAGACAATACCTTTGAAACGAGCACCGCGGACACCCAGTCGGTCTTCGGCATCACCCTGGGCTGGCGGCGCAACACGGTGGACAACATCCTGGAGCCCACCAAGGGTTACCTGTCACGGGCCGCCGCCGAGTTTGCCAGTCTCCTGGCCGATGCCGATTTCAACAAGTACTTCCTTTCCCACCGCTTCTTCATTAAAGGGCCGGGCAAGCTGGTCCTCTCCTTAAACGGTGAGGCCGGTTACGCCGACGCGGATAACGGCGAGGATATCCCCATCTCAGAGCTTTTCTTTCTGGGGGGGATTGAATCGGTCCGAGGATACCAGTATCGAAGTCTGGGGCCCCGAAATTTCGCGGACCAACTCATCGGCGGCCGGAAAATGTTCATATTCAACACGGAACTCTATTTTCCCATCGCCCCTTCGGCGGGACTCAAGGGCTTCCTCTTTTTCGACATCGGCAAGGTTTACGATCCTGTGATCATTTCGACTCAGACGCAGCTCGTTAGGGACGATAATGGTTTTATCATCGGCGCCGAGGAGACCATAATCCCGAATCTCACCGACGGCGATGTCTGGAAAAAAAGCTATGGTATCGGCGTTGCCTGGCGCTCTCCCGCAGGGCCGATCCAAATTATCTGGGCCAACCCCATAGACGATGACGACTTCGATGAACTGGAGACGATCCAGTTCAGCCTGGGAACGACATTCTGAGGGGGAACGGGGTGCCAGGCACGCCTGCCTGGCGCCCATTTTCAGTAACGGATCCAAACACTAACCAAAGCAGGAATAAGGAGCATTCAAATGAAATCATGGAAAGGTTTGACCACAGCAATTCTCTTCGCCGTCCTCGGGCTCGGCATGCAGCAGCCGGCGGCGGCGGAAGACAAGATCGCCTTTGTCGACTTTCAACGGGTCTTTGAACAGTCGAAAGTGATCAAGAGGATGAACGAAAAACTTCAGGACAGCATACGGGCTGAGCAGCAAACCCTTGAGAAGAAGCGGGACGCCCTGGAGAAGACCAAAGAGGAGCTGGAAAAGAAGAGCGGCGTCCTCAATCCCGAGGCTAGAACCAAAAAGGAAGAAGAACTTCGGGCGGAATTGAAAGACCTGAAACGATACGCCGGGGACAAGGAAGAGGAATTCCAGCGAAGAGGCTCAGCCCTCATGCAGGGAATCATGAAAGAACTCACGGACATCGTGAAAGTGATCGGCAATTCCAAGGGCTTTTCGGCTGTGGTGGAACGCTCCACGGGCGGCGTGATCTACTTTGCCCCATCCTCCGACATTACCGAAGAGGTGGTGAAGGAGTACGATAAACGGAACAAGAACCGCTAGACCGGTGCGGGGTGCCAGGCAGGCCTGCCTGGCACCCTCATTCGACGCCGGCGCGGCACGGGAAAGGCGGGAAGGATGTCAAAGAAACCGGCACGGAAAGGCTGGCGCCTGGACCGCTTGGCTGAACTGGTCCAAGGGGATGTGGAAGGCGAAGGGGCGACGGAAATCACCGGAATGGCGTCGATCCAGGACGCCCGCCCCGGTGATCTTACTTTTCTCGCCAATCCCAAATATCTGGCTGACCTGGGCGATACAAAAGCCTCGGCCGTGATTCTGGCCCCGGGAACGCCCTCCCCTCTTCCGACGATCCGGACCACCAATCCCTATCTCGCATTCGCCAAGGTCGCCACAGAAATCCACCGGAAGCCCTTTGAACCACTCGGCGTCAGTGCTGATCTGGTTCAGGGGGCCGATTGCCGACTGGGCAGCGATCTGTTGATCCACCCCCGGGTGGTGCTCGGCAACGGCGTCCGGATCGGCGACCGGGTGACCCTCTACCCGGGTGTCTTCATCGGCGACAACTCAGAGGTGGGCGATGATTCCATCCTCCATGCCGCCGTGTCTGTCCGGGAAGGCGTGCGCATCGGCAAGGGGGTCATTGTCCACTGCGGTGCGGTGATCGGCAGCGACGGGTTCGGTTTTGCACCCGATGGTAAGCGTTATTACAAGATCCCCCAGATGGGCGGGGTGGAGATCGGAGACGACGTGGAGATCGGCGCCAATAGCACCATCGATCGCGGGGCCATGGGGAACACGGTGATCGGTCGGGGAACGAAGATCGACAACCTGGTCATGATCGCCCACAATGTGGAGATCGGCGAAGACTCAATTATCATTTCCCAGGTCGGCATATCGGGAAGTACCCGCATCGGTAATCACGTCACCCTGGGCGGGCAGGTCGGCCTGGCGGGCCATCTGAAAGTTGGGGATGACGTCCGGGTTGGCGCCCAGTCGGGAATCACCAAGGACATTGCACCGGGCCGGACGGTCAGCGGTCTGCCGGCCATTGACCATCGCCAGTGGCTGAAAGCGGCCAGCAGCTTCGAGCACCTGCCGGAAATCAGGAAGAAGGTGAACGCCCTGTCCCCCAGGACGGATCGTAAAGCATAAACCAGGGTGGAGGAAAAGAGAGATGATGGACATCGACGAGATCATGGAGTACCTGCCCCACCGATACCCCTTTCTCCTGTTGGATCGGATCGTGGAACTGGTCCCGGAGAAACGGGTCGTGGGCATCAAGAACGTCACCCTCAACGAACCCTTTTTTCAGGGACATTTCCCTTCCCACCCGATCATGCCGGGCGTTCTGATTCTGGAAGCCATGGCCCAGACCGCCGGTGTTCTCTCCATGCAGATGGTGGACGATCCCGCATCCAAGGTAATTTATTTCATGAGTATCGACAAGGCCAAGTTTCGACAGCCGGTGCTGCCGGGAGATCAATTGCGTCTGGAACTCGATGTCATCAAGATCCGGGTCCCCATCATGAAATTCCAGGGCAACGCCTACGTGGGAGAAAAGAAAGTGGCCGAAGCGCAGCTCGCAGCCACCATAACGGACCGGTAGCCATTCATCTAAAGGTTCCCCAAATGACCATCCATCCAACCAGCATCATCCATCCCGGCGCGGAAATCGCCGACGGTGTGGAGGTCGGGCCCTACTGCATCATCGGCGAGCACGTCAAGATCGCCAAGGGCACAAAAGTGAAATCCCATGTCACCATCAACGACTGGACCGAAATCGGCGAAGGATGTACCTTTTTCTCTTTCTCGTCCATCGGCGAGCCACCTCAGGACCTCAAATTCAAGGGGGAAGAATCCTATCTCCGGATCGGTCGGAACAACGTGTTCCGCGAGTTCATTACCCTCAACCGAGGCACGGAAGAGGGAGGCGGCGCCACGGTGATCGGGGACAGCAATTTCTTCATGGCCTATTGCCATGTGGCTCACGACTGCCGGATCGGGAACCACGTGATCATGGCCAATGCGGCGACTCTCGGCGGCCATATCACCATCGCCGATCACGCCATCGTCGGCGGACTGTCTGCGATTCACCAGTTCGTTCGTATCGGTCGCTACGCCATTATCGGGGGTGCGTCAGCCGTACCCAAGGATGTGCCCCCTTTCTGCAATGCCACGGGAAACCGGGCCACGCTCCATGGGCTGAATTCCCTCGGGCTCAAGCGGCACAATTTCCCCGAGGAAACAATCAGGGAACTCAAGAAAGCCTATCGTCTCCTCTTCCGTTCCAATCTCATGGTGCAAGAGGCGACGGAGCGGGTTCACGCCGAGGTCACGGCGCTGCCGGAAGTTCAGGAACTGGTCCATTTCATCGGAGAATCGAAGCGGGGTTTCTGCCGGTAGACCACAGGGACCCAGGGTAGGTGAGTAAACGGGGACGGAGGCAAGGGATGAAACGTCAGGCACCGATAGACCTGAAGAAGGTGACGACCTATCCGATCGGACAGCGGCGAAACAAGGTCGGGGTCTCGGACTTTGCCCGGGTCTCCCGCAAAGGCGAGGGGTTCGGCGCCTTTCTCGACTCTTTGCCCTCCATCCTGGCGGCCCGGGAATTCCGGGAGGTGGTAGACGCCGTCGTCCACGCCCGCCAACAGGATCGCCCGGTGGTCATGGCTATGGGGGGCCACGTGATCAAATGCGGCCTGGCACCCATCGTGATCGACTTGATTCAACGGGAAGTCATCACCGCGGTGGCCATGAACGGGGCCGCCAGCATACACGATTACGAAGTCGCCCTCATCGGCGGCAGCTCGGAGGATGTGGCCGAAGAGCTGGGGAGCGGAAAATTCGGCATGGCCCGGGAGACCGGCGCCGGCATCCACAGGGCACTCCTTGAGGGAGCGTCCCGGGGATGGGGCTACGGTGAATCACTGGGACACTACATTCTTTCCAGTCCCTGTCCCCACAAAGACCAGAGCGTTCTGGCTGCCGCGGCAAAGCAGGGTATCCCTGCCACGGTGCACGTCTCCATCGGTGCCGATATTATTCACATGCACCCCGATATGGACGGGAAGATCACCGGAGAAGCCACGTTCCTTGATTTCCGCAAGCTTTGTGCCGTCGTTGCGGGCCTGGGGAATGGCGGCGTCTGGATGAATGTGGGATCCGCCGTGCTCATGCCGGAGGTCTTCCTGAAAGCCGTCAATGTCGCGAGGAACCTGGGAGTCGATTGCTTCGATTTTGTCACCGTCAACATGGATATGATACAGCATTACCGACCGAGAGAAAACGTGGTGAAGAGACCAACGGACCAGTCAGGCAAGGGCTATTCCATTACCGGACACCACGAAATCATGATTCCCCTGCTGGCCCGGGCGATTCTGGAGCGCCTGTAATCGCAGCCCACGGGGTGCCAGGCAGGCCTGCACTTCAGAGAAGGCAAATCCCATGACACGGAGCGAGATCCGTAACCTGATCGCCCGGATGAAGGGCAGAAAAATCCTCGTCGTCGGCGATCTGATGATCGACGAATACGTCTGGGGAACCATCGATCGCATCTCCCCGGAGGCGCCCATACAGATCGTCGACGTTCATTCGAGGAACGCCCTGCTCGGCGGTGCCGCGAATGTTGTGGGCAACCTGGTCAATCTGGGGGCCCGGGTCTACCTCGGGGGAATCGTGGGCCGCGACCCCAACGGCGCCCTGCTGAAGCAGCGTCTTCAGAATGAGGGAGTCGGGGTACAAGGCGTGTTGAGCGATCCCCATCGAAATACCTCCACAAAGACCCGGATCATGGCCCAGAATCAGCAGCTCCTCCGCATTGACCAGGAAGAGAAACACCCCCTCGAGGGGACGACGGAAGAACGGCTTATTCGGTACATCGAAAAGAAGGTGCCCGCCTGCGACGGCGTCATCCTTTCAGACTACGGCAAAGGGGTGCTGACCCGGCGGATCTGTGCCGCCGCCATTGGTGCCGCCCGAAAAGCCCGATGCATCGTCACGGCAGATCCCAAGGGGAAGGACTACCGCCGGTACCGCGGCGTCGCCTGCCTGACGCCCAACCGCAGGGAAACGGAAGAAGCCACAGGCCTCACCCTTGGCAGACCCGGCGATATCCGTCGTGCAGCATCGGCGCTGCAAAAGCTCTTGCGGAGCCGGGCCGCTTTGATCACCCTGGGGAAAGACGGCATGGCTCTCCTCAATGGAAAGCGTTTCACATCGATCCCCACCGTCGCCCGGGAAGTCTATGACGTGACCGGCGCCGGGGATACGGTCATCGCCGTTTTCACGCTGGCCGCCTCCGGGGGGTGCGATTTTGAAACCGCCGCCCGGCTAGCCAATCGGGCGGCGGGGATCGTGGTCGGTAAAGTGGGCGCCGCCCGGGTCACCCCCCATGAACTCCTCGAGTACCAGCCCCGTCCCGGAGATTCCCGGGAGTTCAAGATCCTGGAACTGGCGGAACTGGAGGAGAAGGTCAAAGGGCTCAGGGAACAGGGAAAGCGGGTGGTCTTTACCAACGGCTGTTTCGACCTGCTCCACGTGGGACACATCCGCTATCTGCAGGAGGCCCGCAACCTGGGCGACTGTCTCATCATCGGACTCAATAGCGATGCATCGGTACGTCGCCTCAAGGGGAAAGAGCGCCCCCTTATATCCCAGGATGAACGGGCCCATATTCTTTCGGCCCTCGATTGTGTCGATCATGTCACCATCTTTGATGATCTTACCCCGTTGAAGTTGATCCGGCGCTTGAAACCCGATTGTCTGGTGAAAGGGGGAGACTACACGAAAAGTCAGGTGGTGGGCGGTCAGATCGTGGAATCCTACGGCGGCCGAGTCGAACTGATTCCCGTGGTGAAAGGACGCTCCACCAGTGACATCGTCACCCGCATTGTCCAGCGGTACGGCGGCGACGGGCCTGCGAAATCACCGGCAAAGAAAAAACAGAGAAGAAGATCACCATGACGAATCAAGAGCAAGACATAAAACCTCTGCGGGTTGCCGTTGTCGGCGTCGGATACCTGGGGCAGCATCACGCCCGTGTCTACGCTGAAATGGATGGCGTGGAACTGGTGGGCGTAGCCGATACGGACCCGGCCCGGGCGGCTGAAATTGCCGGCCGTTTCGGTGTCCCCGCCTTTGGCGATTACCGGGAATTAAAAAAAGAGGTGGATGCCGTGAACATTGTCTCTCCCACGGTCACCCATCATGAAATCGCCCGTTATTTTCTGGAGGCCTCCATCGACGTCCTCCTCGAAAAACCGATGACCACCACCATCGACGAGGCGGAAGAGCTCATCGGCATTGGAGAGGCCAGGGAGAGAATCCTCCAGGTGGGACACATCGAAAGGTTCAACGGGGCCGTTCGGGAACTGGCACGACTGGTGAAAGATCCCGGTTTCATCGAGGCCCACCGCCTCGGGACCTTTGTGGGGCGGGCCACCGACGTGGACGTGGTGCTCGATCTCATGATTCACGATATCGACATTATTCTCAGTCTCGTCCATTCGCCCGTCAAGGACGTGCGGGCCAGCGGCGTTCCGGTGATCACACCCAACGTGGACATTGCCAATGCCCGCCTTGAGTTCGAAAACGGCTGCGTTGCCAATGTCACGGCCAGCCGAGTCTCCACGACCCCTCAGCGCAAGACCCGGTTCTTTCAGCCCGACACCTATATTTCCCTCGATTTCCAGGAACAGAAGGTGGACTGTTACCGCCGTGTTGGAGACCCCCGGGACTATCTGAAAGGCCAACCGCCCCGGATCGTCCAGGAGAAAGTCACCATCTCCAGGGAGGAACCGCTCAAGGTGGAACTGGAATCCTTTGTCCATGCGGTCCGTCACCGGCAGCGCCCCCTGGTCTCCGGCGAGGAAGGATTGAAGGCGCTCCGTGTGGCCACGGACATTATGGCGGCCATTCAATCGTCGACCCGAAAAATCGGATACACCCCCGAATGCCCCGAGTAATGGACAAGCGACGTATCATGGTGATAGCCGGGGAGGCCTCCGGGGATCTGCATGCCTCGCATCTGGTCCGGGCCATCGGGACACGGGCCCCGGACATTGAATTTGTGGGCATCGGCGGTGCCCGGATGAAGGAGGCCGGTGTTGAGCTTATTTATGACAACCGGGAACTGGCGGTCACCGGTTTCACCGAGGTCCTGTCCAAAGTCAGAACAATCTGGCAGGCCTATAGAGAAGTCAAGACCACCCTGCAGCGGCTCCGTCCCGATCTGCTCATCCTGCTCGACTTCCCCGATTTCAATTTTATGGTGGGCAAGGCGGCGAAGAAGATGGGCATCCCGGTCGTCTATTACATCAGCCCCCAGGTCTGGGCCTGGCGCCAGGGAAGGATCGCCGTGATTCGGAAAATGGTTAAGAAAATCCTGGTCATCCTCCCCTTTGAGGCGTCACTCTACGGGGACAAAGGCGTTTTCGTGGGTCATCCGCTCCTCGATGAAATCGAAGAAACCGGTCCCCCGGAGGAAATTCGGAAGCGCTATGGCGTGGAGACCGCGTCCCGGGTTGTGGCTCTCCTGCCGGGAAGCCGCAGGAACGAAGTGGTACAGCTCCTGCCGGTCATGGTGAAGGCCGCCGAATTAATCGAAAAGCGTTTTCCCGGCACCGCCTTTCTCATTCCCGTGGCGCCCACCATCGGAGCCGAAGATATTGCCGCCGAAATCGCAAAGTCGCCGGTGCCCTTGATTCCGGTGCAGGAGAAGGCCTACGACACCCTCAGGATCGCTGATTTTGCCGTGGTGGCTTCCGGCACGGCCACCCTGGAGACGGCGATCATGGGAACGCCCATGGTCATACTCTACCGCGTATCGCCCTTTACCTTTTTCCTCGCCAAGCGGCTGGTGAAGGTGCCCCATATCGGATTGATCAACATGGTCGCCGGCGAACGGATCGTCCCCGAACTGCTTCAGAATGATGTAACCCCGGAGGCAGTCGCCGCGGAAGCCGTGAAAATTCTGGAGAACCGGGAGTATGCCCGAAGGGTCACCGAGCAACTGAAAGAAGCCTCCGACCGACTCGGCCGTCCCGGCGCCTCCCAACGGGCCGCGGAAATCGTGGTGAACCTGCTGGAGACCTCGCCATGAGTACCTACAGACGTCTGCTCCGTTTCATGGCCCGCTACAAGGGCTTCTTCTTTCTCTCCTTTCTGTGCATGGGCG
>CAYUBU010000426.1:0-10395 GCA_964443105.1 uncultured Nitrospirota bacterium | reverse complement strand
CGCCGCGTAGAGGCGCCCGAAAATTCGGGCCGGACCGCGCAGCGTGGTGGCGTCCTCAACCGTTTCGCGGCCAATCCCGAGTTGCTCCTCGATCCTGAACCGGGCCTGCAGCCAAGACCTCAGACGCGGCGCCGGGATCGGCTGGAACGGGCCCTGATTGGGGATCTGACCGCGCGACTCGACACGCCGCCAGCGCCAGCCATAGCGGGACCACAGATTGCGGGCGCTGATGATCAGTGTGCCGCCTGGCCGCAGGACACGGCGCACTTCGTCCAACAGTCGCTCGGGATCCGGGCAGTGTTCCAATGTCTGCAACAGCGTCACGGCGTCGACGCTGGCATCGGCATGGGGCAGCGTGCCATTGGGCATCAACTCGTCATGGACATGATCCAGCGCCAAGCCTTCGCGCCGCAACCGCTCCATGATGAACGACAGGTTGTGCGGCGACAGTTCGGCCAGATGCAGATCGACGCCGGGATCGAGCGCCCGCCGCAAGGCGGCGCTGTAGGTGCCGCCCCACGGCATTACCTCGATCATCTTCGCGCCCGGCGGCAGCTTGGGCACCAGCCTCAATTCCACCGCTGTTGCCTCACCCTGCCGGCGCGAGACATAGACGCCCTTCAGGGGCGATTTCGCCCAGACGGAATATCCCCGAAAATCTCCAATCTGCTCCCAACTCCAACGGGCGGGGTTCCATTCGGCGAAGGGATTATCGTCGTTCTGAATGCGGAAGAACGGATAACTCCGCGCAGGCTTCACCGGGTAGCGGGAACCTTCGGGACGCTCGAAGTGTTCCCAAGAATGTATCTCGCTGAACGGCCGGCGCGGCGCCTTCATCGTTGGCGCGGTCGGTTTTGCCCGGCCGATCGCCAATGTCCCCTGCATCTCGAAGATCGGGGGCAGGCCCAGCATCGCGCATAACTGCTTTTTGTCGCCGATGCCGGCGTTCCAAATGCACTGGAATCCGCGCAGGTGCGCACTTAATATCATGTGGTAGGTTGCGCCTGCAACAGATTGAACAATAGAAAAGTTTCCGTGCGTCCATCCCTTTTGAAAGCACAGATAGATCAATGCCGAGCATTCGGAGAAATGGTGGTTCCCGCCGGAGATCTGGTGCGCCCTGCGCATCTTCTCCCGGTCGGTGATATCTTCAAAAGCCACGATGACCGGGCTCTGCTCCTGGTTGACCCCGCCGAAGAGCGGCAGGACGCTGAGGCTGATGGTCATGGTCCCGCCCGTCAGTTTGCGGACCGAGACTTCGTGTCCCATGACCGGACTCCCTGCCTTTTGATAGCGTTCGATGGCCTGGAGAATGAGGCCGAAGAATTCGTTGCACCGGGTGCACTTCTTCTGGACTTCCGTAATCTCCTTCCCCAGCAGTTCCTTAAGGTCGGCCCCGAGAATGGTCTGGGCGGCCCGGTTGTATTTCCGGATGATGAGGTCTTCGTCCAGGGAGATGACCGCCGAGGAGAGGCTGTCGAGGATCTTCTCGTGGTAAATCCGCATTTCCATGTTTTCCAGGTTGGCCTGTCCCAGCCCAACGGCATATTCCTCGATCTTCTCCTTATCCTCTTTCATGCTCTCGGTGTTGTCCACGAGGTTTCGCACCATGATGTCGAAACCGTCGTTGAGCCGCTCCAGCTCGTCGCCGCTGTTCTTTTTGTAGACCACGCAGTTGCGGCAATCGCCGATCTTCTGGGCGAAGACCCCCTGCACCTCCCCCCGGCAGAAAGTGCCGGCCACGGTCCAGCACTTCTCTTCTTCCTTCATGTACGACGGGCAGTCGGTATGATGGCAGTTGAGCTCTTCCCAGCAGTGAACGTAGTTGATGGGCATCTTCTTTTCCGGGAAATTCCCCCGGAGCACGTTGTAGGTCTTCGCTGTGAGCACCCGGATCGGATAGGAGATGAGCCGTGTAATGACGAAAGCACCGATCAAGCCGAAAAGGGCGACGAAAAGGAGAACGTTAAAAATGTTGCGAACCGTCGTTTCCCGGGGATTCTTGACCATACCCAACAGGTCGGTCCGGTCGAAGGTGATGACGATACTTCCCAGGTAACGGCCCGCTTCATTAACCGGCGTATACACCCCTTCGATATCCTGTTCCTCCAATTTGAAAAAATAGTACCCCTTTTCCTGGTACGCCTTGTGGGCCGCGGGACCGACGGGGATCTCGCTCCCCACCAATTTCATGTTCGTGTGGGCCAGGGCGATCCCTTCCTGGTTGACGATGGCACAGTCCCGCACGTCGGAGAGACTCCCCACGATACTGGCCAGACGGTTGAGCATCATGCGGTGCCGAATCACCAGCATGGGAGAGACATTCTCCGCCACATTCTGGGCCAGCCTGATATGTTCCTGCTGAACGACGGCCTGCTCGTTGTGTACCACCAGAAACGATCCGGCGCCGCCGATCACGGCCACAAAACCGATGTAGGCGAGAATCACCTTGGTATTGATGGAGAGATGCTGGAGGAATGTGGTGATCTTCTTCATTGCGATCTTTCTATCGGGTCTCTCAACGCGTCAAGGCCGCTCTCCAGGAGGGCTTCCACGCCTTTGAGGCGGGCTTCCATCTGAGCGAACTCAAAGGTATGCCAGTGCTCCCGGCAGGAAGCAAGCTCACGGCCGGCGAGATTCAAAAAGCCCGTCGCCCGGCGCGTGTCGACGCCACTCTTTTCCCTATCAGCCGAGGCCTCCGCCGCCTCGGCAATCTTCTCTTTCAGCCGGGTCATCTGCTCCAGAGCCTCACGGGCCGCGGGAACAACTTCAGGGAGATGGTGATTCTTTGTATTGTGGCAGACGGCGCAGAAAATTTCCACGTCCGCCGGCTTGAGGATTTTGGTCGACATGGAGTCGTGACAGGTAACGCAGGTGGGGCCGATCCCCTGATCCATGAGAAAGGTATAATGCTTGCTCATCTTGAAATCGCCGAATTCCCTTTTGTGGCACTCACCGCAGAGGGCCGGTATTTTCGTGTAATAGACCGTGCTCTTCGGGTCCATGCTGCCATAGACACCCCGGTGGGCCTTATCCTTTTCCCCGGCTTGCGGGTTCCCCCCATGGCAGACCTCGCAGGAAACACCCCTTCGGGCGTGAATCGACTCTTTCCATTCGGTATGAAATTCCTTGTATGCCGGGTTCTCCAGGGCGCCATGGCAGGTCTCGCAAGTGCTGACCGGGGCCGCCGCGGCGGGCAGGGCGGTAAAACCGGAAAGAACGATAGTGAGCAGAATCCATCTGAAAAAAGTCACAGCGCCAAGTATACAGAATTCTGAAGCCGATTTCCAGTTATTTTGACGCTTAACCTGAGATTGCAGGCGACGGGGTGCCAGGGCAACAGCCCGAGCCTGCCTGGCACCCTTATTCCACATAATCAAAACCGGTCTCCTTTTGAAGGGCGTCCAGGAGACCCCGGCCCTCGGGCCCCAGGGGGGCTGCGAAGGAGAGACAGACGATGCCTGCGGGGGGATCGAGGGTTCTGATGGAGGCCAGCCCTTCATAGGATTCGATGATGGCGGTCAGGTAGGCGATCTGCCGTCGGTCGACCCGAATGACGATGTTGACGGTCTCCGGCACCATGTCAGGTGGTGGCCCCGAAAGACCAGATGGACCGGAATTTGAGGAAACGCCTTGCCACCAGTTCATCGATGGGCACCCCCTTGAACTGGTGCAGCGTCTCTTTGAGGACCTCTTTGAGGGTCGCGGCCATCTCTTCGTGATTGCGGTGGGCACCGCCCAGGGGCTCCGGGACGATCCGGTCGACGGCGCCGATCTCCTTAAGGTGCTGGGCCGTCAGCTTCAGCGCCTTGGCCGCATCTTCGGCCTTGGATGTTTCCCGCCAGAGAATGGATGAGCACGACTCCGGCGAGATAACCGAGTAGACCGAATGCTCCAGAATGAGGATCCGGTCCCCCACCCCGATGGCCAGAGCCCCGCCGCTACCCCCTTCCCCGGTCACCACCACGATCACCGGGGTTTTGAGCCGGGACATTTCATGGAGATTGTAGGCGATGGCTCCCCCCTGCCCCCGTTCTTCCGCCCCCACGCCGGGATAGGCGCCGGGGGTATCAATCAGGGTGATGAGCGGCATCTGGAACTTTTCCGCCAGTTTCATCGCCCGGAGCGCCTTGCGGTACCCCTCGGGATTGGGCATCCCGAAGTTGCGCTCCAGATTCTCCCGGGTGTTGCGCCCCTTCTGGTGGCCCACCACCACAACCGGTTCTCCGTCAAACCGGGCCAGACCCGCCACCATGGCCGGGTCATCACCGAAGACCCGGTCTCCGTGGAGTTCGTAAAAATCCTCCATCATGAGTTTGATGTAGTCGAGGGTGTAGGGCCGCATGCCGTCCCGGGCGATCTGGGTTTTCTGCCAGGGGGTCAGCTTGGCGTAAATGGTCTTCTGGAGGTGGGCAATCTTCTTTTCCAGCTTGCCCACGTCCTCATCCACATTGCTTCCGTTCATGGAAGCCCGCTCTCTGAGATTTTGTATCTTCTCTTCTAAATCGATGATCGGCTTTTCGAAATCGAGATAGGTTTTTGCCATGGCGCGGCCACTCCCATGATTTGCTGCAGCCTGTCACACCGGGATGCTCCCCGGGGCCGGCTGCGGGCCCGGGGTCGTTCAATTCAGGAGACGGTCACGGTCCTTTCACCGGCGATCTTCTCAATGGCCATGATCATCCGGTCAGAGGGGACGACCCGCATCTCCTCTCCCACGGAGATCACCGCCTCACTATGGTTGGGGATCACGATATGGAGATAGACGCCGCAATTCCCTTTGTTCTGGGCGAGCACGTCACGAATGCGGCTCAAGTGATCATCGCTGAGCCCCGGCGACTGGAGACGGATATCGACCCGCCGGGCTGCCCGCTTTCTCACATCTTTGAGCAGGGTCACCTCTTCCGAAATGATGCTGCACCCCTTGTCGTCTTTCTTGACTTTCCCCTTGATCAGAATCGGCAGGTCGCTCTCCAAAAGCCCGTGGGCTTTCTCGTAGACCTTGGGAAAAACCAGGACTTCCGTGAACCCCTGGAGGTCCTCCAGGGTGAGGATCGCCATTTTGTGTCCCTTTCGGGTCACCTTCTGCTTGGTCGCGCTGATCACCCCGCAGAGGGCAACTTCCTGGTTCTCCTTCATCTCCTTGATCCCGGCGGTATCGGCGTTGGAAAACTTCTGAATATCGCCGGCGCACCGGACCAGGGGATGGCCGGAAATATAAAAACCGAGAGACTCTTTCTCGAATCGGAGGAGCTGATTTTCGTGCCACTCCTCCAGCTTGGGCAGAGACTCCGTCGCCTCGGTCAGCGCCGCTCCAGCCGCCGATCCGCCGAAGAGGCTTCCCTGCCCCACCTCCCGGTCCCGCTGCACCTTCTGGGCCATTTCCACGGCCCGTTCATAGACCGCCATCATCTGGGACCGTCTGGCGCCGGTGGAATCGAAGGCGCCGCATTTGATCAACCCCTCGATCACCCGCTTGTTGACCTTCTTCAGGTCCACCCGTTCGCAGAACTCGAAGATGGACTGGAAGCGTCCCCCCTCCTCCCGGGCCCGGAGGATCTCGTCGATGGCCCCTTCACCCACGTTCTTGACGGCCGCGAGGCCGAAGCGGATCTGGTTGGCCTCCACCGTAAAGGTCTTGGAGCTTTCGCTGACATCGGGAGGGAGTATCCCGATCCCCCGCCCCCGGCACTCGGAGATGTACTGAACCACCTTGTCGGTGTTGTCCATGTCGGAGGAGATGAGGGCTGCGATGAAGGCCACGGGGTGATGGGCCTTGAGATAGGCGGTCTGGTACGAGATGAGGGCATAGGCCGCGGAGTGGGATTTGTTGAAGCCGTAACCGGCAAACTTGGCCATGAGATCGAAAACCCGTTCCGCCTTCTTCCGGTTGAAACCCTGCTTCACCGCGCCGGGGATGCCGAGCTTCTTGTCGCCGTCGAGGAAGATCTCCTTGTGCTTGGCCATCTCTTCGGGAATCTTTTTGCCCATAGCCCGGCGGAGCAGATCGGCGTCTCCCAGGGAGTAGCCGGCCAGGATCCGGGCGGTCTCCATGACCTGCTCCTGGTAAACAATGACCCCGTAGGTCTCCTTGAGAATCGGCTCCAGGGCGGGAAGGAGCATATCGATTTTCTTCTTACCGTGCTTGCCCATGACATAGTCGTCGACCATCCCCCCCTCGATGGGCCCGGGCCGGTAGAGGGCGATCAATGCGATGATGTCCTCAAAAGTCTGGGGCTTCATTTTGACGAGAAGATCCCGCATGCCGGAACTCTCGAGCTGAAAGATCCCCATGGCATCGCCCCGGGAAAGGAGCTCGAACACCGCGGGATCGTCCAGGGGGATCTGGGAGATATCCACCGGCTCCCCTTCGCTCTCCGCCGTTCGCCGGGCATTGATGATCTTGACGGCGTTGTCGATCACCGTCAGGGTGCGAAGGCCGAGGAAGTCAAACTTCACCAGGCCCACCTCTTCCACCATCTTCTTGTCGTACTGGGTGACGATTTCCGCCTCGTCGCTCCGGTAGAGGGGCGCCCACTCTCTCAGCGACCGGTCTCCGATCACCACGCCGGCGGCATGGGTCGATGCGTTGCGGTAGAGCCCCTCCAGGGCGAGGGCAATGTCGAGAAGCTTGGCGACTCTCGGATCGCTCTTGGCCATCTCCTTGAACTTCTTCTCCTTCCGGATCGCCGCCTCCAGCTTGATGCCCAGTTCATTGGGAACGAGCTTGGCCAAAACGTCGGCCTCGGCGTATGGGAATTCCAGGACCCGGGCCACATCCCGGATGACACCCCGGGCCTGGAGCGAGCCGATGGCCATGATCTGGCCGACCGCCTCTTTGCCGTACCCCTTATCCTCGCTGTATTTCTTTGTGACATACTCGATGACCTCGCCCCGGCGGTCCATGCAGAAGTCGATATCAAAGTCAGGCATGCTCACCCGCTCGGGGTTGAGAAACCGTTCAAAGAGCAGCCCGTAAGCCAGGGGGTCAAGATCGGTGATGCCGAGGGCGTAGGCCACGAGAGAGCCGGCACCGGAACCGCGCCCCGGCCCCACGGGGATCATCTGCTTCTTGGCCCAGACGATAAAGTCCCAGACAATAAGAAAGTAACCGGCATAGCCCATCCGAATGATGATGTCGAGTTCCTCGTTGAGCCGGGCGGTGTAGCCCTCCCGTTTCTCTTCGGGGCACTGGCCCCGCTCGAAGCGGGCCGCGAGCCCTTCTTCCGAGGTTCGCCGCAGATAGGAATCGAGGGTCTCCCCCTGGGGCACATCGTAGGTCGGGAGATAGGTCTTGCTGAAGTCGAGCTGCAGGTTGCACCGCTCCGCGATTTCGATGCTGTTCCGGATCGCCTCGGGGACATGGGCGAAGGCTTTGGTCATCTCTTCCGGCGACTTGAAATAGAGCTGGTCTGTGGTGAATCGAAAACGGTTTTCGTCCTTGAAGGTCTTTCCCGTCTGGATGCAGAGGAGAACCTCATGGGCGGCGGCGTCCTCCTTCCGCAGGTAGTGACAGTCGTTGGTGGCCACCAGGGGGAGTGAGAGCTCTTCGGCAAGCTCGATCATCTCGGCGTTGACCACCTTCTGTTTGTCCAGGCCGTTGTCCTGGATCTCGAGATAGAAGTTGTTTTCTCCCAGGATCTCGGCATACTCATTGGCCGCGGCAACCGCCTTGTCTTTCCGCCCGGCCAGGAGGTTGAAGGGGACCTCGCCGTGCAGACAGGCGGAAAGCCCGATGAGCCCCTCAGCGTGTGCCCGAAGGACCTCTTTGTCGATCCGGGGTTTGCGGTAAAATCCCTTCTGGTACCCTTCGCTCACCAGCCACATGAGGTTCTTGTACCCTTCCATGTTTCTGGCCAGGAGTATCAGATGATAGGCGGTCTCCTCGTTGGCGGCCGGCTTGTCGAAACGGGAGCCCGGAGCCACGTAGACCTCGGAGCCGATGATCGGCTTGATCCCGTTTTTCATCGCTTCCTTGTAGAATTTGATGGCCCCGATCATGTTGCCGTGGTCGGTGATGGCCAGGGCCGGCATCTTGTAGAACTCGGCTTTCTTGAACAGGTCATTCAGCCGTATGGCGCCATCGAGGAGACTGAACTGGGTATGGGTATGGAGATGAACGAATTCCGCGTGTCGGGTCATGGGTCCGCCTGGATAAATGAGGGTTGAAGGTCGGCAAAATTCTACATGGATTGGCCGGGCAAGTCAATCGTAATCCCGTGCCCCAAGTCGGAACACCGCGGGGAGCGGTCAAAAAAATACCTTTTATTGTCAACTAGATTAAGACACCGAAACGGCGCGGATGCACCCCAGGGCCCAGGACCGGCTTCACTTCTTTTTTTTCCGGGCCCTCGGATGGGCCCGGTCGTAAACCTCCATCAGTTTTCCCATGGAAAGGTGGGTATATTTCTGGGTCGTCGACAGGCTCACGTGGCCGAGCAGTTCCTGAATCGACCGCAAGTCGGCGCCGCCGTCGAGGAGATGGGTGGCAAAGGAATGGCGAAGGCCATGGGGCGAAACCCGGTGCCCCGGCGCCGCCTCCTTCACGTATTTTTCCACCACCCGCCTCACCCCCCGGCTACCGAGCCGTTTGCCATAGCGGTTGAGAAAAAGGGGCGGATCGGCATCGGCAGGCACGCTGCCTTTGTCGTCGGGCCGGCGCTTGGCTTCCAGATAGGCCTCAACCGCGGTGACGGCGTGGGAGCCGAGGGTCACGAGCCGTTCCTTCCGTCCTTTACCGAGCACTTTCATGAGGCCGATGCCGAGATCCAGGTCCCCTTCGTTCAGGTTCGACAGTTCACTCACCCGGATTCCCGAGGCGTAGAAGACCTCCAGAATGGCCCGGTCCCGGAGTCCCGCCGGGGTGTCGGCAGAAGGGGCATTCATGAGTCTAAAGGCATCGTCCACCGAAAGAAACCGGGGATGCTTTTTCTCCGACTTGGGGGTGGCCACCACTTTGGCGGGATTCACATCGATCACCTGTTCCCGGTGTAGAAAACGGAAGAAAGACCTCAGACTGGCCAGCTTCCGTCCGATGGAGGCGCGCTGCAGCCGGTTCTGATGGAGATAGGCCAGGTAGTGGCGAATCACCCGGTTGTCGATCCGCCGCACATCGTCCCGGAGCTTCCGGTTGGATGCGAGAAAATCGTAAAACTGGGCCAGGTCGCTCAGGTAGTTCCGGCAGGTATGGGGTGACGCGTTTTTCTCATGGCGCAGGTAGACTTCAAAGGCGGCCAGATGCTTTTCGAAGGGGGAGACTGCCGGTCCTTTCCGGTTCTTCATGACGCCGAAGTCTCCAGATAGCGTTTCCAGTCGGCCAGAGCCCGCTCCGCCAGCTTTTCCCTGCGGGCGCTGCGGGAGCGGATCTTCCGGTCCAGACCGGGCATAAGGGACCAGTTCACGTTGGACGGCTGAAAGGTCTTATATTCCAGGTTGGTCACATGACCGATGAGCGCACCAAAGGCCGTGGTGGGCGGCGGGGCTTCCATCGATTTGCCCTGAAGCCGGCGGGCGGCAAAGAGACCGGCCAGCCACCCCATGGCCGTCGACTCCACGTATCCCTCGACGCCGGTAATCTGCCCCGCGAGGAAGACATCCCCTCTCTCCTTGAACTGGAGTGTGGGCTCCAGCACCCGGGGGCCGTCGACGAAGGTGTTGCGGTGCACGCTGCCGTAGCGGAGGAATTCCATCTTTTCCATCCCCGGGATGAGGCGAAAGATCCGGTCCTGTTCCGGGTATTTGAGTTTGGTCTGGAAACCGACCATGTTGTAGGCCGTCCCCTCCCGGTTCTCTTTTCGCAGCTGGATCACGGCGTGGGGCTGCTTGCCCGTCCGGGGGTCGACCAGGCCGACGGGCTTCATGGGGCCGAAGAGGAGAGTTTCCTTCCCCCGTTCCGACAGCACTTCGATCGGCATGCACCCTTCAAAATATTTCGGCTCCTCGAAGGCTTCCGCAGGGACCTTCTCTCCCGCCATGAGGGCCTCGTAGAACCGGTCGTAGTCCTCCCGGCTCATGGGGCAGTTGAGGTAGTCGGCCCCGCCCTTGTCGTAGCGGGAGGCGGCAAAAACCACCGACCGGTCGATCGATTCGGCCTCAATGATGGGGGCGATGGCGTCGTAGAAGTGAAGGTGGGTCGATCCCGTAGCGCGGGCAATGGCCTCAGCCATCCAGTCGGAAGTCAGGGGCCCCGTAGCCAGGATGACCGTTCCCGACGGCGGAATATCGGTCATCTCCTCCCGGGTGATCCGGATGCGGGGATGCCCCGACACGGCCCCGGTGATGTGGGCGGCGAACTTCTCCCGGTCCACAGCCAGTGCCGAACCGGCGGGAACCTGATGGGCATCGGCGGCCTTCATGACCAGCGACCCGCCCCGGCGCAGCTCCTCCTTGAGAAGG
>CAYUBU010000425.1:0-3069 GCA_964443105.1 uncultured Nitrospirota bacterium | reverse complement strand
GCGGACTGCTTGCAGGGAGCCGTGAAAACTCACGACCCCATCCAGATCGACCCCCTCCCGGGCCATGTTGAGTACCACGGCGCCGCCGAAGCAGTATCCGATGGCCCCGATCTTGTCGCTGTTCACCGAGGGCTCTGCTTTCAGAAGATCCAGGGCCGCCAGAAAACGCTTTTTCGTCAGCTCCTGATTCTCAGCCACCTCATTCATGAATTTTGCCGCGTCCCCGGGGTGTTCCGCGAGCTTGCCGTCACCGTACATATCGAGGGCAAAGGCGGTGTAGCCCAGTGCGGCCAGCATTTCCGCCCGATGACGGGCATAGTCGTTGTGGCCCCACCATTCGTGCACCACAAGCACGCCGGGGCTTTTCAGCCGACTCCGGTCGTAGGCCAGAAAACCGGTGAAGTCGGTGCCATCGACGGTGTAATGCCTTTCTTCTGTCACTACCTCGGAAACCTCGGCCCGAGGCTTGCTTTCCGCCAGCTGCTTCAAACTGGCCAGACCTGTTTCGTAGCTTGGGCCGATCCACCGGTCCATGAAGAGCCCGAAGAAGCGTCGCAGAAGATGGCTTCCGTGATCCGCATCGAAGCTCCAGGTTATCCGGGTTCCGTCATCCAACGGCTCCAGTCGGTAGTGGGCGACGGCCTCGCCCATGTCACCGAAATCGAGGGCCACGGCGAGCCTCCGGTAGGGTTCATCGGCGATGATCTCCTGGGAGCCCGAACCGACCTGGCGGTTTTCGCTGGACCAGGACATCTTCGCCCCCAGTCCCCTTTCGGGACCCTGGAAGCGGTAGCTCGCGGCCGGGTCGATGCCGGCCCAGGGCGACCATTCATTGAAGCGGCGGAAATCGTTGATCAGGGCATAGACGGCCTGCGGCGGCGCGTCGATTTCTGAGGTGCGCTCTACGTGGGTCTTGGCCGGAAGGAGCAGATAGCCGCAGACCACTGCCAGAACCACGACGGTAAGTAAAAAATAGAAAAGTCCTTTGACGACCGCCATTGTGTCTCTCCTCAAAAATGCCCAAAAGCGGCTTGCAGGGATCTGCCCCGAACGCCCATGCCAGCGGCGGGATCCTCGTCATTATGGGCCGCTCTTTGCCGAGGCCCGCGAGGACGACAGTTGATGGTTCGCCCGCCCCATGGTCAAAAATGTACTGCCCCAATCGAGGTCTGTCAAATCGGCTGAAGGTCATCCTTTTTTGCTGATCTCCAAGATGTACGCCCGTCGCATTCCCTTTTCATGGGGTTCCAGATTCTGCTCATCGCCCTATCTGTCTGGGGAGCCTTCCCAGCAGCACCCTATCTGGCTGCCATGCTCGGCCGAACGGGGATCAATATTGTCACCCGAATCATGGGCCTCATTATGGCGGCCATCGGTGTGGAGTTCATCGCCAACGGCGTGAAACAGCTCTTTCCCATCCTGTCCTAGCCCGGAAATTGCATGAGTTAATCTATTACGGTGCCGGATAAGCTGCCACATGCGGCGTTGCAGAGAATTTCCTGACTTCGAAATATCTCAATATGTCTTCAGCCAGAAAATTCTCTGCGCCTTGCCTGTGTTGCTTCTACGGCGCCTCAAGACGATCACTCATGCAATTTCCGGGCTAGTGCGTCACCGCCGGCGCCGTTGACGGAAAACTCTTTTCAGGGTAAGTTTTGAGACATGGGAAGAAACGGGTTGGTATAATTTTTCACCGGAGATGAATGTGATGAAGGACGACATGAAAAAGATGGCAGAGACCTGCAACACCGAAGCCGCCGCCGATTTGAATTTTAGACAAAGGCTTCCGGCTGTGGCCGACAGCATCATTGACCACTGCGAAGATGGGGAGTGCTTCACCCACGTTGCCTATGAGCCGATTCCTTCCCGGGAGGCGGTGATCCGTATCATCATGAAGTTCCGGGAGATTCTTTTCCCCGGCTACTTCAGCACTGCCAGGCTGGATCCGGTGAACCTGAGATACAATATGGGACAGCTGGTTTCGGTGGTGTTCGACGAGCTTTCGGAACAGGTGGCTCACAGCATCCGCCACGATTGCTTTCGATACGACAAGCATTGTCTTCAGTGCACCGAAGAGGGGAACCGCATCGCCCTGGCCGTTCTGGAGGCCATACCGGAGATTCGCAGGATCCTTGCCACCGACGTTCGCGCGGCCTACGACGGCGATCCCGCCGCCAAGAGCTATGACGAAATCATCTTCAGCTATCCCGGGATACTGGCCATCATGGTCTACCGCATCGCCCACGTGCTTCACGAGCACAAGATTCCTCTGTTGCCCCGGATTATGACCGAATACGCCCACAGCGTGACGGGGATCGATATCCATCCCGGGGCCCGCATCGGCAAGAGCTTCGTGATCGACCACGGTACCGGTGTGGTGATCGGCGAGACCACCCAGATCGGCAAGAACGTGCGGATTTACCAGGGGGTGACCCTGGGGGCCCTCTCCCTTCCAAAGGATGCGGGAGAGAAGCTGAGGGGGCAAAAGCGCCACCCCACCATCGAAGACGATGTGATCATCTACGCCGGCTCCACCATTCTGGGGGGCGATACGGTCATTGGCGCACGGGCGGTTATCGGCGGCAATGTGTGGCTCACCGAATCAGTGCCTCCCGATACGAAAGTCCTGGTGGAGAACCCCCGTCTCATCTACCGCCAGGAGCTGCCCCAACAGGCCACGTGAACAGCGGACCTGCTCTCCCTTCGCGGCATTCACTACAGATGGCCCTGGGCTCAGGAAAGATCCGGGCTCGTTTGGACTGGCAAAATTTGTCTGAATTGGGATAAGATGGGCCATGATTTTTTCTAAAATGAAAAGATGGCGGAAGTTGAAACAGAACCTATGAATCGACGACCCATTCCCTGGTCTGTGCTCCTTGTCCTTTTGGCTGTTGGTGCCGCGGTCTTTTTCTACCGCCCCCATAATCAGGCCCGGGATGGGGCGCCGAAAGAGCCGAAGTACAAAGAGGTGCCGGTGGCATACGGCACTTTTCAAATATCGGTCACGGCCAACGGCGTGGTCAAACCGATTGATCGTATTGAGCTCAAGTCGAAGGCCAGTGGTGAAAT
>CAYUBU010000424.1:0-5689 GCA_964443105.1 uncultured Nitrospirota bacterium | reverse complement strand
GCCGCCCTGTTTGGCCGGGTCGAATCGGGACTTGCCTTTCGCTGGGAGAAAAATTATAGTGTTGTTTCCCCTGCGGGCTACGGGTGCCGCAAAAAGGGGGCAGCCAAAGAAAACCAGCTGACATCCATCAAGAACCATGTCCCGAAAGAAGCCGTTCTTTTGGCCCGGACCACACGACAGAAGGGATAAGACCATGGCCTTTTCGCGTAAGACAATCATTGTACCCCTCGTATTCCTTTTGGGGCTGGTCCTCGCCTACACGGTCCAGCGGGGCGGTTATCAGGCTTTAGTGGTTCCCCTGGAAACGGGCAAATCGGCGCCAGACATTGTTGTTCAGCAGCTGGATGGACAGGAGGTGCGCCTCTCGGACTACAGGGGCAATGTTGTTTTTCTCAATTTCTGGGCCACCTGGTGTCCGCCGTGCAGGGAGGAAATGCCTTCCATGGAGCGTCTTTTTTCTGCCATGAAGGGACGCCCTTTTGTCATGCTGGCGGTCAGCGTCGATTCGGACCTGGAAATGGTGGAACGTTTTAAGAAGAGGTTTCCCTACACTTTCCCCATACTCTGGGACAATACGCAGAAAGCGTCGCTCCAGTATCAGACCACGGGGGTGCCCGAAACGTTCATCATCGGGCCCGACGGAACACTGCTTTACAAAGTGATCGGCCCGGACGATTGGAGCACACCGGAGAATCTTTCCGCCCTGGAAAAGCTTCTGCCCCCGAAAGGCGCGGGCGAGGGATAATCGCCCTCTCCGCAATAAAGGCACGGTCACCCGGTCCGGATCAAGTCCGCCGCCTCTGCCCGGTCCTCCCTCAGTGAGACAACCTGCCGATTTGTCTGGGAAAATTCCTTTTTTTATTCTTGACACTTCGGGGGGGGCTATGCTAACTTATTAATAAATAATAGATTATTGATCCTGGGACGTAACTGGCCGAATATAGATCCGTAAAGTCAATCAGCGTGGCGTCCAGTGAGCGGGGCGCTTGTAAGGAGGACGAAATGACAAAGGCGGAATTGGTCGAAACCGTTGTAGAAAACATCAACGGCCTTACCAAGAAGCAGACTGAAGTCATTGTCAACACGATTTTTGAAAGCATCAAAGATGCCCTGGCCCGGGGTGACAAGGTTGAACTTCGGGGATTCGGAAGTTTCAAGATACGCCAAAGACGCTCCAGAGAGGGGCGCAACCCGAAAACAGGGGAGATGGTGGAGGTGCCGTCCAAGCGGGTACCCTTTTTCAAGGCCGGCAAGGAACTGAAGGTGCGGGTCGACAACTGAGCTGTCCCCTGGCATCCCATCCTTTCCTCAATCCCAGAAAACCAGCCCGATCACTGATCGGGCTTTTTTATTAAATCGGCGTATTATAATATTCTATTATTTGAACTTTTCCTCTTGACTCAATCTATAATAAATGCTATCAAATAGCTCAAAGTATGCCCCTTCCGGAGAAACCGGCAAAACTAATCTCGTCCGATTTGTGACAAAAATGGAGGATATGCCGTGGGATCAGACAAAATAATCACTCTGACGGATCAAAATTTCCAGGAGGAAGTCAAAGCGGCTTCAACTCCTGTCCTCGTCGATTTCTGGGCCGAGTGGTGTGCCCCCTGTCGAATGATTGCTCCGGTGCTCGATGAGTTGGCTGAAGAGTATGACGGGAAGGTAAAGATCGGGAAAGTGAATGTGGATGACAACCGGTCGACTGCGGCTCAATACGGTGTCATGTCTATCCCCACACTGATCCTTTTCAAGAATGGTGAAATGGTTGAACAGATGGTTGGGGCTCAACCCAAGGAGAATCTGGCCAAGGTGCTTCAATCTGCACTCTAGAGCCTCTCAATTAAAACGCCTGCTTGGGGAAACATTTATGGATTTTGAAACAGCTGCGGAACTTCTGAAAATCATGGGGCACCCGACAAGGCTTCGGATTCTCATGTATCTCAAGAACGAAAACAAATGTGTCAAGAATATATGGGAGAGTCTCTCCCTGCCCCAGGCCAACGTATCCCAGCACCTGATCCTGATGAAGAATAAGGGTATACTCGATTCTCAGCGAAAAGGGTCCCAGATCTGCTACTTTCTGAACAACGGGAATGTCCAGAGTATTCTGGAGTTCCTGGAGCAGGCAAGTCCCAATGGGGCTGATGCTCATACCGTGACTCCCTGAGCGGTTCCTGCCTCAGACTCTTTTCTTCCGCCAATCCTCTTCCTTGCGGCAAAAGCACGTCTCGATTCATTCTGTGACTCTTTCCATGTTGTTCCCGACATGACGGTATGATATATTGCCGCAGTTTTACTCCGTTTGCAGATGAACGCATTGCTCTGGACTCGCGACATGGTGGAGGCAAACCCATGACATGTCCAGGTTCGAAGCCTCATCACACTGTAACTCATTTCACGGTTCGCGTACGAGGTCGTCGATGGGGGGACATCGGGAAATTGGCAGTGCAGCCGGCACCATCGGCGGGGCCACCCTGGTCAGCAGGGTACTCGGGTATTTGCGCGATGTGATCATTGCCAACCTCTTTGGTGCCGGTCTTTCCACCGATGCCTTTATCGTTGCCAATCGAATCCCCAATTATCTGCGCCGCCTGCTCGGCGAAGGGACACTGAACGCCTCCCTGGTGCCTGTCTTCACGGAGTACCTGGAACAAAAGTCAAGACCGGAAGCCTGGAAGCTTGCCAACGTTGTCATCAGCACCATCTCGGCTTTTTTGACGGTGGTCGTGCTCCTGGGGATGATCTTCACCCCGGGGGTGGTACGGGTCATGGCGCCGGGCTTTTCGGACAACCCGGCACAGTTCTCTCTCACGGTGCTGCTCACCCGTGTCATGTTCCCCTTCGCCCTTTTTATGGGGCTTGCCGCCGCTTTAATGGGGATCCTCAATTCACTCAAACATTTTGGTGCCCCGGCTCTGGCCCCGGCTTTTCTCAATATTGCTGTGATCCTCTGCGCCCTATTTCTCACGCCCTTTCTTTCCGTGCCGATCTTGAGCCTTTCCATCGGTGTGCTCCTCGGCGGTATTGTGCAGTTTCTGGCGCAGATTCCTTTCCTGATCCGCAAGGGTTTTCGGTTTCGGCCCAACTTCGACTGGGCCGATCCCGGGATGCGCCGGGTTACCCGACTGCTGATGCCTGTCATCATCGGACAGAGTGTTTTGCAGATTAATCTCTTCGTGAGCAACATCCTGGCTTCTTTCCTGGTCGCTGGCAGCATCTCTTATCTTTTTTTCGCGGACCGCCTGGTCCAGTTCCCCCTGGCGCTTTTCGGTTTCTCTGCGGCAACAGCCATGCTCCCAACCCTGTCAAAACATGCCGCCGACGACAACATCCCCGATATGGTGGATGCCCTGGCAGGAACCATGAGGATGGTGCTGTTCCTCATGATTCCCTCCATGATTGGCCTCGCCGTACTGAGGGTCCCCATCATCACTGTTCTATTTGAGCGCGGCAATTTTGATCAGGGGGCTACGCTGGGAACAGCCTCGGCGTTATTGTACTATTCTCTCGGGCTCTGGGCTTTTTCCGAGGTCCGTGTGGTGGCTCAGGCTTTTTACGCACTCCAGGACACCATGACACCGATGAAAATAGGGGCTCTGGCCGTGACCGCCAATATTATCCTGAGCTTGCTGCTCATGTCGCCCATGGGACACAATGGCCTGGCCCTGGCAAATTCGCTGGCTTCTATGTTGAATGTTGCCTTGCTGGTGTGGATTCTGCGGGGCCGGATCGGTCGTCTTCAGGGGCGGCGCTTCCTCTATTCGCTGGCCAAGATTCTGTTGGCTTCCATGGTAATGGGTGTTTGCGCCTACTATGGGGCCGACTCTGAACTCTGGGCTGCAGGGGGACAGGGGCTGCAGAAAGCGTTCTATCTGTTTCGCGGTCTGCTTGCTGGTGTGATAAGCTATGTTGCCATGTGTCTGGTTTTGAGAATTGAGGAATTCCGTATCGCCAGATCCTGGATCTGGAAGCCGGCGGTCACCAGGGGACCATGAAAGTCCGGCACCTCAACACAGGGATATAGAATGAAACGATCCAGAAAAAAAAGCCGAAGTCAAAAGAGTGTGAGGTACCACAGAAGCCTCTGGGTTTCATTCGGCGTCATTCTGCTGCTGCTGGTCTCGGCAATAGCCATTCTCATCTACCTGGAAATCCATCGGGAGCAGCTCTCACAATTGATACGTACGGGGAAATGGGGTGAAAAAGAACAGATCACCGCGGCCGACGTGTCCGGCTTTAACAAGGAGTTCGATCGGGCCATGGACGTCGCTTTCAGGCAGCATGGGATAGCCCCCGGAGCTGTTGAGACCCGAATCGAATCGAAGAAGGTTGGGGACATCCCTTTCCAGTATAAGAGCCTGACGGTGAAGCTCCCCGAAGAAGCAGTCGATCCCCTGAAGGAGGAATTGGGTGGCATCGTCGGTGCTTTTCACCAGGGGTCGCTGGTGACCCGAAGGGAGATCAGGGGCGAAGACGAACGGATAACCCTACTGCTGCGCATGGGCAATCTGGTGACCCGGCAGGTGACATTGATTCCGGGGAAGCCGATCCTTGTTGAGAAAAAGGCGCCTGAACCGGCAAAGGGGCTTCAGTTAGCCATTATCGTCGACGATATTGGAGCCGCCCTCGGCCCAGTCCGGGAACTGCTCTCCCTGGATATCCCGCTGACCTTCTCCATATTACCGGGTCTCGAAAACTCGAAACGTGCCGCAAATCTGATTACCAAAGAGCACCGGGAGATCATGCTCCACATGCCCATGGAGCCGATCAACTATCCTCGAAACAATCCGGGCAAGGAGGCGCTTTTCGTCAAAATGGACCATGACGAGATCAGGCGGCGGACGGTGCTGCTTTTGAACGCCGTACCGGAACGGATGGGTGTCAATAACCACATGGGGTCCCGTTTCACACAGGATCGGGAGGGCATTGCCCTCGTGCTGGAGGAAATAAAAAGGAGAAAGCTCTATTTTGTCGACAGCGTCACCAGCGGCAAGACAGTCGCTTATGAGGAAGCTGTCAAGCGGGGTGTCCCGGCCATGAGACGGGACGTGTTTCTTGACCACGTCAATGAGCCGCAAGCTGTTGCCCGGCAGATTGACCAGTTGATCCGGAGAGTCAAGAAGCAGGGAAGGGCGCTTGCCATATGCCATCCCCGGGAAAACACCATCGGCGAATTGAAAAAAGCCGTCAAACGTTTTCGGGCCGAGGGGATTGAAGTTGTCCCCGTATCGGCTTTGATGGACAAGTCTTCGTAGACCAGGACCCTCCCATGCTTTGTCTTGCCATAGAAACTTCCTGTGATGAAACGTCCGCTGCCGTGGTGGAGAACATTACCAGCATACGGGCCAATATCATCTCCTCCCAGGTCAAGCTGCACAGTCAGTATGGGGGTGTCGTCCCGGAGCTTGCCTCCCGCCGGCATGTTGAGAAGGTCTCCGCTGTGGTCGATCGAGCCCTGGACGAAGCCTCTGTCTCTCTCTCTCAGATTGACCTTATCGGAACGACCGTAGGGCCGGGTCTTGTGGGAGCGCTGCTGGTGGGCCTATCCTATGCCAAGGCGCTGGCCTATGGCGCGGGGATCCCTTGCCTGGGCGTCCATCATATCGAGGGCCATATTCACGCCGTGGCCCTTGCCCGTGTACGGCAGGCCGGCGGAGAACGTCACGTTGGTGAAGTGCCGCCCGTC
>CAYUBU010000423.1:0-6670 GCA_964443105.1 uncultured Nitrospirota bacterium | reverse complement strand
GCGGCGACCCGGTCGATCATGGAACTGGAGACCAGCGTCTTGCCCACTGCCGCGTCACGACGCCAGCCCGGTCGGTTCTGGAAGAGATACCAGATGGCCACCGAGAGGTAGTGGTTCGGATTGAGAAGCCCGCCGCCCCGGGTGACGATGCCGTGGCGGTCAAAGTCGGTGTCGTTGCCGAAGGCGATATCGAAGTTGTCCTTCAAGCCGATCAGGCCGGCCATGGCGTAGGGGGAGGAACAGTCCATCCGGATCCTGCCGTCCTTGTCCACAGTCATGAAGGAAAAGGTGGGATCCACGGCGGGGTTTACCACCTCGATGTTCACGCCGTACTTTTCTGCAATGGGAACCCAGAAATCGATTCCCGATCCGCCCAGGGGGTCGGCACCGATTTTCAGTCCCGACCGGGCGATGGCCTCCATATCGATCACCTGGTCCAGGTCCCTCACATAAGGGGTGACGTAGTCATATTCCCGGGTGGAGTCGGCCCTCAAGGCTTTCTCAAAGGAGATCCGTTTGATCCCTTTGAGCCGGTCCCCGAGGATCTCGTTGGCCCGGGTCTCGATGGTCCCCGTGGTCTCCGTGTCCGCCGGCCCGCCCTCCGGGGGATTGTACTTGAAGCCGCCGTCTTCCGGGGGGTTGTGGGAGGGGGTAATAACCACACCGTCGGCAGCCCCTTTCTGGCGGTTGCGATTGTACGTGAGAATGGCGTGGGATAGGACCGGCGTCGGGGTGTATCCGAGCCCCTTCTGAATCATCACGTCGACCCCGTTGGCGCCGAAGACCTCCAGGGCGCTGGCAAAGGCAGGCTCCGAGAGGGCGTGGGTGTCCATGGCCATGAAGAGGGGGCCGGTAATCCCTTTTGATCGCCTGTACTCGCAGATGGCCTGGGATATGGCCAGAATATGATCTTCGTTGAAGCTGTTCCTGAACGATGAGCCCCGATGGCCCGAGGTGCCAAAGGAGACCTGCTGGTCCCGGTGGGACACATGGGGCCTCCGGGTGTAGTAGGCGGTCACGAGTCGCGGGATGTTGGCGAGAAGGGATCGGGGCGCCGGCTTGCCGGCGAGTTCATGGAGCGCCATGTTTTTTCCTCTCATCGATTTGTCGGATGTATATCAAAGATAGAGGGAAAATGCAATTGTGACGAAACCCGAGTCTCGTGCTTCTCCTCGGACCGCTGAGCTTCGCCGGAAAGAAAAGATCACACCTTGCTTTCAGAGAGGAAGAATATTGGGTGAGCCGGGATGTCAGGGCAGAGAGGTTGAGGGAGGTTTAAGGCTTGCCGGCGGCAGGCTCTGGTCCCGCGCTCGCCAATCCGTCTATTGACCCTTCCCCTTTGAAGAAAACAACCACCAGGCTTCGAAAGTCGGCTCCCTGGCCGACCAGGTATTCCATGGGCCGGTCGAAGCGGATCGTGAGGTAAGGGCCGCCGATGATCTGGCCTTCGTAGACGATCTCCAGGAGCGGGGCGGCATCGTTGCGAAGATTGTGGACGGCTTCCCTCTTGAAGATCAGTTCATCGTCTGCCGGGCCGGTGGAGAGGGCTGCCAGTTGAATGCGCAGTTCTTCTCCCCAGGGATAGGGAAAATGTCTCACGTAGCGCATGGGCAGGGTGAACCCAATCTGAAGAATGGTATACTCCGATTCCTCGGTGATGGCGATATCATCGAGTATGGTGCCGGTCATGGGGTCTGCGTCCACCGGAGCGGAAAGGACGATTAGTCCGAAAAAGATGAGGAGCCATACTTTTAGCATCGTGCCGGGGCGCATCGGTACAATCCCTTTTGCCAGGAGGCAGATCCGGTCCGTCAGGAAATACGGCGTTCCCAAAGAGCCCGGTCTGCAGGTTTAGTCATGCCATTGTGCTGTTAATCTGAGGGGTTGCGATTGATCGTTTGAGTGAAGGGTTAAGCAAATGAGATGCCAGATGGGGGTGTTTTTGCGTCTAAATTATAACGTATTGACTTTAAAGGAGTAATTTCTTTCGCCTTCGGCGGGGGCGCCATAAAGAAGTATTTGCTGTATGAAAAATAATACACTAAAACAGTGCCCATGGTATGAGAACGATTACAATCTGTCCTCCATCAATTTGTCTTTTGAGGCGTGGCGGCAAGCCCATGAGCCGGGGCGCGGCGAATCCCCTTCAGCGGATCAGCTTCAACTGCGTGGGATAAGTGTGCCAGGCAGGCCTGCCTGGCACCCCTAGAAGTCGACCCGATACCCAATGGTCCAGAAGTAGCTGTCGGTCTCTTGTGTATCGTCCGTAAGCTTTTCATCGGAAAACTCCGCACCGCCTTCCAGTTCCAGATGGTAGCGCTTCCTCCAAACGTATTCCATGCGGAGAGACGGTCTGAATACTATCTGTTCTCCGTCATCATCCTTATTGTCCCGGTAGGAGACATCAAACCGCGGGTTGAATCGCCAGGATCGCGAGATCGGATATCGGGTATTCAGATTCAGTGAGATCGTATCGGCATTCGCCGTATCGGCGTAGCGAAGCCCGACAATAGCGATGTCCCCTTCCTTTATGAGACTGCTTCCGATGAGTTGGGTACTGTAGAAGTAGTCTGTTCCAGTTTCCAGCACGGCTTCCACGCCGCCGGAAGCATCGGTTCCTGTCAATTTAGATGCCGCGAAATCGGCGCTGATCTGGAATTTGTCGTTCAGCGGTCTCGATACGCCCACCGTAACCGACTTGCTCTCCGCCGTACGATCGTTCGCCAGGTCCTTCACTTCATCTTCACTCAGGCCCAGATCCAGAAGATCGGCCACCGACTCGATTCCTTCACGGCCGGGAATCGCGTTCTGGCCGATAATGGCATTGGAGGTGGTCAAGAGGGGACTCTTGCGATAGTCGACAGAGAGATTGAGGGTGGTTCTGTCAGGGAAGATCACATTGCCCGTGAGCAGGAAGAGGTTCAACTCGCTGTAGTAGATATCGTAGTCCACGAGGCTGAAGACGGAGCGGTTGGGATGGAAATAACGTAATTCGCCACCCACGGCTTCCCGGTCTTTAATCCCCTCAGCCTCCTGTCTGATGTAAAAGGTGTTGAAGTCCCAGTAGTTGGCAAAAGTACCGAAGTCAAAACTGAGACCATAAAAATGCTTGTCCGTGTCCAGATTATCTGTGGAAGACTCCACGGGATAGCCGCCTACAGCGTTGACACTCATTTTAGGGAAAAGCTGGTAGTTTAGGAATCCTCCATCAAAACGTCCCAACACCCCGCCTGTGCTGCGGGTCTGTCGACCGACCCGGAAATCGATGTTCCGCTGGCGATCAAGAACATCGAGGTAGAGTGCACTCACACGGGAGTCGTCGTCCGATTCATCGAGAAAGTCTTTATCATACCCGCCGATGAACAGCGTGTGGATATCCCAGGCGTCATTTCTCAGCCGCGCATTGACGTCAAGGTCACTCCGGAGTGTGGAACGATCGACTGTCGTCGTGGAAATGTCGACTGTGGTCCCGGTAATTTCAGTTGAGCTCGAGTTACGATCATAGAACTGAGAGAGGCTTCCGTACAGTTCCTTGAGCCATCCGGTCTTTTCCTTGGCTTTTCTGAGTTTTTCTTTCGGGACAGCCCTGGCTGTGAGAAGCCCCGAGAGGCGCTGACGCACGCGCTCAGCCCCCTCTCCCTCAGGATAGAGCTGCAGGTAGCTTTCGTATTCAGCCTTTGCGTGGGCCAGTTGGCCATTCCGTTCCCGGGCCAGGCCCAGCAATTCCTGAGCCTCCCGGCGGGTTTCCTCGTCGGGGAATTCCAGAAGCTTTGTGTAAATCTGTATGGCTCGCCGATAATCGCCACTGGTCATGGCCACCTCTGCTTCATCCTTGAGTAGCATGACTCGCTCGTCGGAAATCGATTTCAATGCCTCCTGCCCGCCGTAGGTCTCTGCCGAGGCCGTCGGCGCCCCGTCTTCAGTTTCTGCTGTCGGACCGGTGGGAGAGGGAATGGCTTCAGCCATAGGCGTCGACACGTCCGCCGGCGGTTGCGCCACTTGTTCCATTGTCTTCTCTGGGGCCTCAGGCGGAATCATTCGGACATAATCAGCGGACACCCAACCCTTGAGGCCTCCCGCCTGGACTCGCAACCACGAACCGATCTGCTCCTCTATGACGAGCGATGTACCGGCATCGAGGGTTGTGATAACCGGGAGGGTCCCCTTCGGTCCCTCACGCAGATTTAAGCGTGAGACCGTTTCGCCCGTGCGGGATCCGGTTGAAGCCGCCTGGTTTAACGCGGGTGTCTCTTCTTCCTCGCTTTTGGCCTCCGCCATGGCTTCAGGACTCTTGAAATCCTTAAGACCCTCGGGCGTGGATTCCATGATCCTTGCCGCAGCCTGTTCATCAACCTCGGTGACCCAGGCGTTGGGATATGTGCCCCGCAGGGATTGCAGAACCTCCTCGGCAGCCTCTTTGGACGGGAAGAAACCCAGTCGCGTCCTGTACCAGACAATGCCATCTTTCTCCGACCGAGTCGTATATAGCCGGTATTTATCAAGAACCTCTCTCCGGGCAAGGTAGGAGGGGTCTCTAGACGTTGTCGATGACACGAGATTAATGGCATAGCGGTAGGGAGGCCGCACCAGAGGCAATGGGACGTCAGTCGCTTCAGCAGCACTGTCGTCATGGACAGTTTTCGGCTCTTCCTGGGACGGGGCCGATTCGGGCTGCGGCCTTTCCTCCTGAACTATTTTGTCATCCGTCGGTGGCGGGGCTGGGATGATTTGTTCGCCTGTTCCCATCAACGTGACTACCACACTCCGTAAATCGGACCCTCCCCTTACCCCGAAGTGGACAGAACGCCTGAATCGCAGGGTTAAACCTACTCTCCCCGGAGTGTCACCTTCATAGATGACCTCCTCCAGGGGTACCTCCTCGGAAGGTTGCCAACTCAGGACCTCTCGTTTGATTGGATCGCTGCCAGTATCCGCTGCAGTCGGCCGCAGCTTTATCTGCAGCACGTCCCCCTTCTCAGCCGGAGCATGAATGATATATTGACGGGGCACGTTAAAGTTGATTCGTATTTCAGCTCCCCCGGGGAGAGTTGCAACCTCTATATTTCCAAGAACACGCTCACCGGCCAGGGCTTCCCGGCTGACTGCGGACATAAAGGCCAGGCACAGTACCGTGGTTGAGGCCGCTATCTGCAGGAAAGACCTAATGGTCATTTTTAGGGGACTCCATCTCCCTGGACGGTGATCCAGTCGTGGGTCTATTTGCGTTGGGTACAACAATGATCAGACTGCGGAAGTCGGATCCCTGGGCAACCAGAAATTCTGTCGGTTTGTCAAAACGTATGGTCAGGTAGAAACCGCCAATGATATCCCCTTCATATATGATCTCCAGAATAGAGGTTACATCCTCTGACGGCGGGTGAAGTGTTGCCTCTCGTTTGAAAAGCGCTTCACGGTCGTCTCGGCTGATTGCGATCGGCTCCAGGCGTATTCTGAGCTCCTCTCCGGAATCTTCGGGGAAATGCCTTGTATAGCGGATAGGGAAGTTGAAGCCGACTTGAACAACGGCATAGTACTCCTCCTCCATGACGGTCACGTCACCGAGAATCCTGTCTCTTACCCGTTGGGCCTGCAAGTCGGAAGTGAAAAGTGCCAGTCCCAGCAAGACCACACTGCAAGCCACTAAAATTATTGCTGTTTTCATTGTGTCTCCCAATTTCTCCTGTTTCTGTTTTGAGTCGCATCAAGCCCCCGTGAAGAAAAAAAGTATCCTAACCACGGAAGGGTCACCAGCTAGAGCTTGTAGCGCGGTGCTCGGGGTCCTCATGGCAGGTACCGGCGCAGTTTCTCAGAGAACTGACCGAGGCGTTTCGGTGCTCGTCAGGTTCATAATCATTTGCATGGCAGCCCGCACAATCCGGTTGATAGGCGGGAGTGGGCCATGGAATCTGCTGGCTGTTACTCGTGTGGCAATTGACGCAAGTGAGTCTCGACCCGTGGTTGGGATAATTGGGTGAAGTGTGCTGTAAGCTGATCGACGTCCAGTTCGATGTGTTGTGACACTCGTCGCATTGCACTGACGTCACAAAATGGCCCCCCGGTTTGCCCGTAGCGGTCGTGCCATTGTGGCAACCGGCGCAGCTGCCTGTAGCGCTGCTATGGTCAAATGTTGCGGGTATCCAGGCTAGAGTTGTGTGGCAATCATCACATGGACCGGATGTTTGGATATGGGTGCCCGGCTTGCCGGCGGCCGTGGTCCCGTTGTGGCAGGTGGAGCAGGCAGCCGTGATGGCGCTATGGTCCATGACGGCCGGGATCCAGCCACTGGTCGTGTGGCAGTCGTCGCAGGTGTTGGTACTCTGGATATGGGTGCCCGGCTTGCCTGTCGCCGTGGTGCCGTTGTGGCAGGTGGCGCAGGCGGCTGTAGCCGTCCCGTGGTCCATGGCGGCCGGGACCCAGCCATTGGTCGTGTGGCAGTCATCGCAGGTGTTGGTGCTCTGGATGTGGGTGCCCGGCTTGCCCGTGGCTGTGGTCCCGTTGTGGCAGGTGGAGCAGGCCGCTGTGATGGCGCTGTGGTCCATGGCGGCCGGGACCCAGGCGTTGGTCGTGTGGCAGTCGTCACAGGTGTTGGTACTCTGGATATGGGTGCCCGGTTTGCCTGTGGCTGTGGTCCCGTTGTGGCAGGTGGAGCAGGCGGCCGTTGCCGACCCGT
>CAYUBU010000422.1:0-11837 GCA_964443105.1 uncultured Nitrospirota bacterium | reverse complement strand
TTGGCTTCGTGAAGAGCCTCAAGAATATCAGCACCCACACGGTCTCGCTGGTACGGGGCCGGGTTCCCGACGAAACCATGAAAGAAATCGATCTTGAAGCCTACCGGCAGGCCATTGGAATGCTGGAGCAGAACCTGAAGGGAAACGGCGCCCGCCGATACCGTTTCCGGGGGTCCCGGGTGAAGGCAGCCCAGGACATCCTGCAGCGCCGGCTCATTCACGACACGGCGGTTGCCCAGAGACGGCTCACCCCGTGCTACGCGGGAAAATTGACCCTGGTCGTCACCGAGACCGGGGACGTCTACCCCTGCGAGTCTTTCGAGAGGAAAATGGGGAATCTGCGGGACTGGGACTACGATGTAGGGAGGATTCTCGCAAGCGCCGAGGGGGAAAGAACCCTGACAGAGATCGGGGAGAATGGATGCTACTGCACCCACGAGTGTTACGCCATGATCAATATCCTGTTCAATCCCGCCCGATACCCCGCGCTTCTCAAAGAGTATGTCCGGTTATGAAGGTCGGAAAAGATCCCCTTTGGCCCAGATCCAGAACAAGCTTCGGACACCCTGCATAGCGGCCCTCCAGTCCTGCAGGGACCGCATCCCGGCGAGCCTGCGCAACAGGAATCGGGGTCGGGAATAGAATCTCTTGAAAGCCAGCTGACGGAGTCGGCCGATCTCCTCCCGGCTCATGGAGTAGGGGGTGAAAGCGGCGCCCTGATAGGTGTAGTCGGAGAGATCTTCCGACAGAGTGCCGTATCTTTCAATATTGTCGAACAACTCGGTTCCCGGAAATGGGGTCAGGGCGTGGAAGTTGGCCACGTGGGGATCGAGTTCACAGGCAAACTCGATGGTCTGAAGCCCCTCTTCAAAGGTTTCCCCGGGGATACCGAAAAGAAAGGGTGTAAAGACCTTGAGGCCCGCCTTCTTGGCCGAACGTACTGCTGTGCGAATCTCATCGAGACGGATCCCCTTGCGCAGGGTGTTCAGGTTCTTCTGCACCCCGCTCTCCGCCCCCATGAGAATGGCCCAGCATCCGGCGTCTTTAAAGGCCTGCAGCAGAGGCCCGTCGACCTGGTTGACGCAGGCCGAAGCAAACCAGGTGAAATCGAGCCGCCGGGCCTTGATCTTTCGGACCAGGTCCATGGCACGGTCATAGTCGGCAGCGAAGGTCTCATCGATAAACTTGATTTCCCGGTACCCCTGACCGAGGCAGTGCTCAATCTCTTCCAGTACGTTGGCCACGCTCCGGTAACGGATACCGCTCTCTCTGGTCTTATCCATCTGGAAACAAAAGATGCACTTTCGGTTGCACCCTCTCGACGTCATCATAACCGCCACCGGAGCCCGCCGATAAGTTGCCGGCGGCGGAATATAGTGGTTCATCTCACCCATGAGATGGCGTGCCGGGAAGGGGATGGCGTCGAGATCGGCAATGAGACCGCGGGGCGGGTTATTGATCACCTCACTGCCCTTCCGGAAGACGACACCGGCCAGTCCGTGTAGATCCAGCCCCAGCTCCAACCGTTTAAGGATTTCAACCAATGTCACTTCCGCCTCACCGGTGACAACTGCGTCGATGCCCCGGCTTTCGTTGAAACAACTTTTCCCCATGGCGATGGGATAGGGCCCCCCTGCCGTTACGAAGGCCTGGGGGAGTCGGGTCTTGATGTCCTCTGCCGTTCCCATCGCTTTCTTCCACCCGAAGGTGGTCGCGTAGAGGCCGACGAACTCGGGTTCGTAGGCCCAGACCTCGCTTAGAATCTCGCCATGATTCAGGAAAGCCCCGTTGAGGAATTTCACCTCATGACCGGCCTGAAGGAGGGCGGCGCCGACATAGAGAGTCCCCAGAGGCTCCCAGTAATTGATCTGGGATGCCGCCGTCTTCGTCGGGAATATCTCTTCCGGAATCCAGGCGGGAATGATGAGCGCGCATTTCATGGGGAGACCGCCTCATGAACCGGCGGCCGAAGGGGGCGGGAATCCGCCGGGACTTCGACAGGGGACCGCTGACAGAGCAGTCTCTCTGCCGCCTCAAGACCGCTCTCCATGGCCGGATCCATATTGAGATAGCTGAACATGCCGGTGCGCCCGATGACCTGCAGGTTTTTCAGACGGGCCAGGTAATTCATGATGGTTGTCACATGCTCCCGATAGCCGATTTCAAAGAGGGGATAGGCGTGGCCGGTGCGCATGACACAACTGCCGGTCACCTCCGCCTGGCGGATCAGGCCGAGGCGCTGCAGATGTTCAACGGTCAGGGCTTCAAGTCGGCTGTCGGGGGCGCTCCAGACCTCGTCGCCCCGGGTACAGAAGTATTCGGCCACCAGGTGGGTTCTCCCCTCAGGCGCCATGGCCCGACTCCAATTGGTCGGTTCATGAATCCGGCCGAAGGGTATCTTCTTCTCCGGCAGATAGAGCCAGGTCAGATCGGTGACGCGCTCCCGGTCAACCAGCAGGGTCACCGTCACGAGATCGCGATAGGCGAGCTGGGCCGCGGCATGGCGGATCTCTTCCGGCGGCCGCGGTGAGAGACATTTGAGGAGCTGCGGGAGGGGAATGCTCGACATAAAGTCATCGCCGTCGAGCAGGTCTCGATGTTGGCCCTCCTGGACTTCCACGGCCAAGACCCGGTCGCCGGTGTGGTGAATCCCGACCACCTCGGTGCCGGTCATGATCGGATTCCTGGCGGAGATGGCATTCCCCAGCTGCTCGGCGATCTGTCCGATCCCCCATCGGGGGTATTGAAAGGTATCGTTGAGGGTCTTGATCTTCCTGCCGCTCACCTTGAAAAAAGCGTTCTTCAAAGCCTCCCAGAGGGACAATCCATCGATCCTCTGGGCAATCCAGTCCATATCGATACGGTTGCACCCGATTCCCCAGACCTTCTCGCTGTAGTCCCTGAAATAGAGATCGAACATAGCCCGGCCGAACTGGGCCACCACCCAATCTTCAAGCGAGAGATTCACCCGGGGTTTCACAATCCCCGCGGCCTTTTCCATGCCGTAGTCGGACAGAATTTTCAGTGTGGCGGGAAGGCCGAGGCCAAAGACGGCGTTGGCAGGATTGAGGGGATAGTCCACATAACGGTCCCGAAAGTATATCCGGCTCTTTCGACCGACGGTGAGCAGATCTTCCCCCAGAACGTCCTGGACGATTTGGTTGATCTTCCGGTCACTGGTGAGGAATCGGTGGCCGCCCAGATCAAATCGGTGGCCTTCATAGGTGAGGGTTCGTGCCAAACCGCCGACAGTTGTGCCCTTTTCGATAAGGGCCGTTCGCCGGCCGGCCCCGGTGAGGGCGTATGCCGCGGTGAGCCCCGAAAGGCCGGCACCCAGGATGACAATCATTTGATTAACAGGACCGACATGGGGGCTTTGTTGGCCACCTCCCTGCTGACGCTCCCCATGAAAAGGTTATGAAGCCTCTTCCCCCGGGCCCCCATCACAATGAGATCGACGTCTTCCTCCTCCGCGGTCTTGAGGATCTCTTCCGCGGGATGCCCCTCCTTGACAACCGGCTTCACCGGCTTGATCCCCTTTTCGGCGAGCCTGTCCCGATAGTAAACGATCACCTTCTTCGCCCGGGCATGGAGCTTGTCCTGGTAGTCGGTGCCCTGCATCGACTCCTTCAGGGTCTCCAGTTCCGAATCGCTTAGAATGAGCTCATCCATGACCGAACGCCCTTCCATTTTCTGCACATAGAGAAGAACAACTTTTTCCGGCATGGAGCAGGCGAAAAGCCTGGGCATAACGTCAACCGCCTTCAAAGAGCTCTTCGTATCATCTACGGCCACCAGAATTTTTTTCATAGTCTCCTCATGTCCCCGTTTGTGACTTACTGGTCTTCCGCCAAAGACTTGTAGTAGTCGGCCATTTCGCTGCTGATGCCTTCGACGCTTTCGCCTGCGGCGCCGCCGTACCCGGCGGCCTCAACAGCATCGAAATAGCCCGGTTCACTCCCCGATTTGGCAGAGACCTGGTACCCGGTGAAAAAACATAGACCCGCTGCGGCCAGCAGGACCAATGACCATTGGGCTGATTTCATAGGGGCTCCTCTCTTCTACTCGGAATCCTTATACAACTCTTCGTATTGCTTGCGCAGCGCCTCTTCATCGGAAACTCCGGACTCGGTAACCGTATCGCCGCCGAACCCCACTTCCAGGAAGGGAGGCAGGCTGTAACCGATCATAAAGCTGCTGAATCCCACCACTATGGTTATGATGATCCATAAATGATTTTTCACGTGTCCCCCCTGCGCTGATTGGTTCCCGACGCCAAGACCTCAGAGCGCCGCCGCCGGACTCATCGTATTTTCTTGACCACGATACGGGCATAGCCGTCATAGTGGTTGAGCTGAACCAGTTGGTGTTTAGATTTGCTCACCCATACGGGAATACCCTTGACGGAACTGTAATCGGTCAACAAAAGCTCGATCACTGTTCCCACGGGGCTTCCTTTCATGGTTCTAATCAGTTCCAAGAGCGGCCCGGGGCAGCCCAAAGTTCTCACATCGATTGTTTGGTCGATCTCCATCCCCTCCGGCAGCGTGCTCTCCTCATGCCGCTCCCCTGACCATCCGTCACCTTCTTGCGGGACATTTTTCTTCCGCGGTTTCACGGTCTCTCCCACCGGTCCTGATTTCAGTCAGCGACGGTTTTTTGCTCCATGACGCTTTCACCCTTTCTTGATCTTGAAGGTAAATTTGCCGCCGTCGGCGATCTGTTCCATGATCTCGTTCCCTTCGGCATCACACATGGCCGAAACCGATTCCGCTGACGACGGGTTGTCGAAAATGACTTCCAGAACGTCGCCGCTCTGAATCTTCTCCATCGCCTTCTTGGTGTAGATCTGAGGGTGAGGGCAAACATACCCCGTCACATCCAGAACATACAGGTTATCTTCCTTCTTTGCAAATGTCATCGCCATAACCGTTCCTCCTGATTTCACTCTCCTTAGAGTTCCAGATCAAATCCTGCCATTTCCTTGGCCATTTTGCGCTCCGTGTACCAGTTGAAAAATTTGACGCCGATGTAGGCACCGCCGATCATCCCCAGACCGAAGAGCCAGCCCGACATGTCACCATTGGCTGTCCGCACAAAAAAGGCGCCCACGTTGCATCCCAGCGCCAGCCGGGAACCGATGCCCATGCCGAATCCGCCAATGATCGCCCATATGGCCAACTCCCGGGTAGGCGCCTTGAACTTGAACTCGCCATGGAGCAGGGCCATCACCGCCGCACCGCCGATCAGGGCGACGGACATCCAATCGGCCGGATTAATCGCCGGACTGGGAATCCCGTTCACCCAACCGAAATAGATGTTGTCCATGTTTTCCCAGCCGAGCTTCTGCAGCATCCAGCCGACCCACTGGGCCTCCTGGGTCGTGACGTACCAGTATCCCGGATCAAAGACGGTACCCTTGGCCGATATACCGAAATCATGACCGAGACGCTCCAAGATGGTGCCGGCGTTTTTGACACCGAACTTCATGCGCATCCCTTCGATGACGAACATCTGCACACCGCAGGCAATCCCCAGCAATAGACCGGCGATGGAGGTTCGCTTCGAGGCCATGACCATGCCCCAGAACCCCTTGAGGTGATCGGCGAAGGTGACTGTCCCGTGGCTCTGGTCCTTCTGCAGTTTCTTAACAACATTCTTACGGACCCAGAAATAGTAAACCACGGCAAGCAGGAGTATTGCCGGAAGAACTACCCCCACCACCGTATTGCCCAGTAAGGCCCCTGCCAGCGAATCGTCTTCAAGCCCCAGGGCGCGGGCAAAAGTCAAGACCGGCTGATTCCAGACATAGCCGGCAAGATACTGGTCGACCCAGCCGTCGCCCACATTGATGGAGGCCGGGAGTGATTTTTCAAGTGCCGACTCGTGCCACGATTTGGGGACGAAATTGTTCATCCAGCCGCCCACGTCAACAAAGATGGACTGGGTAACGCTGATGGAGAGGATCACCAGAAGAGAGACCCCATTCCCTTCTCCTGTTTTGTAGAGAGAACCTGAGGCACAGCCGCCGGCAAAAACCATACCGATGCCGAAGATCAGCCCGGCGAAGACGGCATGAATACTGGTGGGCGCCGGATGAAAGGTACTCCACCCGGTGGAGGCGACCAGAGCCGAACTGAAGGCAAAGAGGATGGTCGCGATCATGATGCCCACCACCATGCGGGGCACCCCCACGGCGAAGAGGTCCCGGAAGGCCGATGCAAAGCAGAATCTTCCGTACTGCAGGCACATGCCGTAGATGAACCCGAACCAGAGGTAGGCCGACAGGTATATGTAGTACTCGTGGAGGGCAAAGGTGGCAACACTGATTAACGCGAAGAAGCCGACGATGCCATAGGCCCAGACCACGTTTTTCCTCGGCACAGCGATTTCCATGGGCTCAATCCTCCTGTTGGGTCATCAGTCGCAAGATCAGAAACGTCAGCTTGCATCAAAGTAAAGCAAGGATCATGCCATCACTTCCCACACCCCCCCTTCGGCCATACAAACACCGAAAGAGCGGTCACAGGGTTCTATTTCGAGGTTATGGAAGGCTACAGACGGCGGCATGGCCGGAGCCGCCTGGGGGAGAGAGGACTCCAGCTGTCCCAAATGGGACAGTTCACAAGAGACGATGTCCGTTTCAGGACAGCCATTCATTCAATAAAATCGAGGGAATTCGAGACTGAGTGGTCCAGGACAGTAACCAGCGTCTGATACCGGAAAAACCGGCTTTGCCGGGTGAACTTCTCGTTCACCGACAGCGGTGTTCCCTGCAAATCTTGCTCCACCGGAACTCCAGGGGGATCTATGCTTGCGATGACGACTGCCGGCGCCCCGGGCTTCATCGAGGCCTCTGCGTAAAAGTCAGGCTTTTTCATCTCCCAGCTGAAGCGCAAGGAGGCGTTTCGGAACCGTTCCCGATCTTCCGGCGATGACCAATCCTGGGGGCTCACCAGTCTCTTTCGGGTGAACAGATCGAGAATGGCCATGGCTGCGGCCGTATTGCCTGAGGAGTTCAACTGGGGGAGCACGGTCACGCGGACGACTTGCGAATCGAGGGTATCGAGATAGGTCCCGGCCTCCCTTAGATTCATCATGCTGGTCGTTTTCAGAAAAGGGAGATAGGCGCCCAGCAGCAAGACCAGGGACGAGGCAACCACAGTGAGCCCGACGAATCGTCGCACCTGCGGTTCTCGGAGACCGCCCAACCCATAGGACGCCATGAGCGTCAGCAGCGGAAAGAGAGGCAGTATATAACGGATGCGCTTCACCTGGAAAACAAAAACCAGAAGCAGACACCACGCCACCATGAGAAAGCGAAGATCCTTCCCTCGGATCGCACGGTAGACGGCGAACAGCGCCAGAATCGTGATGAATGGGTGCATCTGAAAGAAGAAAGTCGACAGGTAGCTCTCGTGCCAGAGTTTGAGCCCGCTCAACTGAAACGTTTTCAACAGGGCGATCTGCTGCACAATCACGTCGTATTTCACCATCACGAAAATGCCAAACAAGGCGGCCACAAGACCGCCGACCAGGATCAGGCGCCGCCACACCGCCCTGGGTGCTTCCCTCAACTGCACGGCGGCCATGATCGGCAGCACCGTGAGCATGAGCCACGTGGAATATTTTGATCCGAGGGTGAGTGTAATCGCCACCGCCGAACCGGTGATCCAGTAGATCCCACCATCGGTCAGCGCTTTGAGAAAAGTATACAGGGCCAGTGTGAGAAAGAACATGGTGGGAATATCGACGAGCATGAGAGGCACCTGGGTCGCCAGATAGGGGATGCCCAGCAGCAAGAGGGCGCCATAGAATCCGGTTTCATGGTTCCAGAGCGTCTTCCCCAACAGGTAGGTGATAAAGAGGGTGCACACAAAGAGCCCCGTATTGAAGAGCTGAATGACCCATCTGGACTCGCCTAGGATCTGAAAGAGGAGTCCGTAGAAAAAGGGGATCAGCGGCAGATCGGTCCAGGCTTCCACGCCTTTGCCCCATTCTTGAATAAAAAAGGTTACGCCGTATTCGGGGATATGTTTTGCCTGAAGGAAGTACCTGGCCGAGTCGAGAATCATCTCCGGGGCGCTCCAGAGCGGCAGCACAATCACCCATGGAAAGAGGAGCAGGCAGAGGCGGGGGTAGTTTTCGATGGCCACTGTCTTTGAGAGGATCCCAGCCAGGACAACCGCGAGACAGAGGCAGACGAAGATCGGCATCATGCCCACGTCGGTGAAGACCCAGCGCCAGCTGGTCAGGCTGTTATCATCAAGAAACCGGCAGCGGTATAAGAGGGGAAAAGAGATGAGCGACAGGAAAGAGAAGAGGAGAATCGTTTCTGTGCTTTTGAGGCGAAACACGCTTCGTCTGCCTGATGCGTGACCGATCCCCGGCGATTGACTCAACATGGGTGGGCCGCCGACCCGGTCACGGAAAGGATACTTACAGGATGATCACTCGATCGGAATCATGATTCATGACCGCGTTCTGATACTGACTGCCGGAGGCAATTTTTTCCGTCACCTGATCGGTTTCCAGATGCAGATGGTCCGCGCTGTGCTTACAGAAGCTCATGGTGACGCCGTCCAACAACGCCAGGGCCGCGTAAGCCGGGTCATGAATCAGACGGGTCCCCTCATCCATGGCGAAGATGATCACGTCGTGCCCCTTGTCCCGGGCGGCTTTCGTGATACCCACAACGTGTTCCAGATGTTTATTGGTGTTAACGAGAATACCGAGTTTCATTGCTTCTGCCACCTCCTCTTTCCCTATGATGCCAAGTATCGTTATCGGCCATGGTGGATTTGTCACCAGGTGATCAGGCGGTCACAGTCAAAGATCTGATCCACCACGTCCCCGTAACCATTGTGGGCACGAAGATCGATAACGGTCACATCGTGGAATTTCCGGTTCTCCTCGATGAGGGTGTTCAAGGTACCATCGGGGTCCTCTTTGATGATATAGAGTATCTTCATGGCTTAACCCTTTCCGTCCCGTTAGCCCGGATATTGCATGAGTGATCGTCATGAGAGGTCGTAGAAGCTGCCGTATGCGGCCTCGTAATAGACTTACTCATGCAATATCCGGGTTAGTATGGCAGAACATGGTCGTACTCAAGGAATTTCTCGGCCAACTCCGTTGTGGTCATAAGCCGCATACCGTTGTTTTCGGGTACGTTGGAATAGGCGTTCATTTCCAAATCCTGTATGGTTTCCACGTAGAGCGTGTTTTCTCCCGTCTCCTCCACTGGCCGGTCGAGGACAAAGACATCAATCGTATCGTCCAGTAGAATTGTTCCCACAGCCATCCGCAATGCTTCTCCCTGGCGGTCTCGAACCACCACGGCGATCTTCTTTGGCATCATCAGCCTCCCTGCATCCCTGTTCCGTACCTTGAGTCCATGCCGCGTTACTGCCGGCGCCTGTACCCTGCCCTTGATCGCTCAAGTCCCGCCCGGCTGCAGCAGCCGGGCAGACTTTGCGCCGAAGGCTTGAAGACAGGAGGGCCTTGCCAAGCCTTCAGAGGGGGTTTCTATCGCTATGTCTCGATGAGAAAATGGATCAATCCCTTTTCCTCTATGATTTCCACCAGCCGGTATTTCCCTCTTTTGCAGATGAAGGGGATCGATTTTTTGGTCGTCTTGTCGTTGCTGATCACTTCCAGGGTCTTTCCCTTCTCCATTTCCGCCAGCGTTTTCCGGGTGATCAGGTCAGGTCCGGGGCAGAGGAGTCCGCTCACATCGATGATTCTGTCAACCTTCTTTTTTACGGCCACGGTCATGGTCCTCCCATTGAAGGAAGTGACTGTACGACCAATTTGTCTGCAAAGTTGATGCCACTTTGAACATGAACCAGAAGGGCTTCAGGGCGTTTCAACAACTTTCTTTGTGCCTATCGGTACAATCGGGGGGTGAATTTTGTCCCGATCGGGCCAATCACTCCCAGCCCGGATCTTGGAGTAGAAGGGGGGCTTGTGACGATTCAGGACACGATTGAGGGCCGAGTCCGACGGGGCGCAGGCACCCATGGTGCTTGACGAGGAACGTTTTTGGGGCCATTCTATTTGACATGGCTCCCTGTTTTGTGTTCCATAATACCTTTTGGTATGATTTGTGCGAGAACAATAACCCGAAACGCGGGGTGCGGTCATCAGGCCCCCAGGTCCCTTGACAGGTGCACTCGGTAAATGAATCTGAATTTTCTGGCACTGCGAGAATTCTTTATCACCTACCACATCGGGGAGGAAAGCCTGATCTCCCTGGTCTGCGGGGTGATCGCTTACCGCGCCTTTAGATCCTGCTATAACAAGGATCCTGCGGCAGACAGGGAAGGCCGGAGCCGAACCATGCTTGCGGCCTGGGGCTTTGCAATCCTCAGCCTGAGCAGCCTGATCCATGCCGTCATCCATGCCGCACACCTGGATAGCAATCTTCTTTATCAGACGCTCCTCGGTTATTGTCTCGGCTTCCTCACGATCATCGTCGCCATTTCTGCTCAGAAGCCGTGGACGAAAAAAGCCTTCCCCTTACTCTATCTCCCGCTTCTTGTCATGCTGATGCCCGGCATATACGAAACATTCCCCATTTTCGGTGAATTCCGTCCTATGGTCTGGATCAGTGTGGCCTATTTCTCAGGGGTGGTCTGCATGCTCTTTATCGCGTTCTTTTACAGAACCCGGGATAAAAGATCCCTTGCAGCGGGAACCGGGTTTGCCCTGATCTGCATCTCGTCCATCTTTATCTTTTTCCCGGCGGCCATCGGCTCGTCCACCTGGCTCCACGGCCACTTGTTGAGACCGGTCGGTTTTGTGATCCTGCTGTTCAGCATCAGACCGGGTGAATTTCTCAGGGCCGGCGGCAGCATTCTTTACCGGGTGCTCACGGCGTTCAGTTTACTGGCTGCCGTTCCCCTTCTTCTCTTCGGCACGGTCCTTTTTTATGAGATCATTTCGCCCATCGATATCGAGGGGCGCCGATTCCTGGTGTTCGCACTCCTTCTGGTGACCTTTGCTTCCGCCCTCATCTTCGGATTCGGTTTGATCATCCGGCTCATTCGCCCGATCCTGGAGCTGAAGGATTCGGTCAGCACACTCGTGGAAGCGGGGCTCGACAAGACAATCGAAATCAAGAGCAACGATGAAATCGGCGAACTCTCGGGCGCATTCAATGAAATGATCGTCAATCTCCGCCAGGCCATTAATGAACAGGAGCGCTTGGTCCGGCTCGCGTCCACAGGAGAGCTTGCGGCCACGCTGGCCCATGAAATCAAGAACCCCCTGCACGCCATCGGCGGGGCGGCCTCCTATATCGGGAGGAACTATAAAGGCTCTCTCATCGAAGAATTCGTCAAGGTCATCTCCGATGAAGCCGTCCGCATCAATAAACTCACCTCCACGCTGCTCAATTTTGCGCGGCCCGTGCAGCCCGAACCGGCGTCCAATGACATTAATCACCTGGTGGAAGAGACCCTGGCGCTCCTCACCCAGGAATCGAAAGACCACGGCGTCATCCTGGAAAAACATCTCGCCCGGGAGCTCCCCCGGGTCCATTGCGATTACAATCAGATCAAACAGGTGCTGATCAATCTCCTCATCAACTCCTTCGACGCCGTTCATGAGGGGGGTACAATCACCGTTGAGACAAAAGCCAACAACGGCAGCATCTTTGTCTCCGTGGAGGACAACGGCAAGGGGATTCCCGAGGAAAATCTGAAACAGATCTTCAATCCCTTTTTCACCACCAAGACCCGGGGGACCGGTTTGGGACTGGCCATCTCGAAGAAAATTGCCAAAGAGCACGATGGCGATCTGCTGGTCCGGAGTCACGCCGGGAAGGGGAGTGT
>CAYUBU010000421.1:0-8173 GCA_964443105.1 uncultured Nitrospirota bacterium | reverse complement strand
CCCCCCATATTGTACACTTCCGCAATCCTTGGATTTTCATAAAAGGCTCGGATAAACTGGGCCACGTCGTAGGAATGAATGTTGTCTCTCACCTGCTTCCCCTTGTATCCGAAAACCTTGTACGTTCTTTCTTCAACATTGCATTTGATGAGATAGCTCAAGAAACCGTGCAATTCGACACCAGCATGAGAGGGGCCCGTGAGGCAGCCTCCCCTCAAACAGCACGATTTCAAATTAAAATACCTGCCATACTCTTGAACTAAAATGTCGGCGGCCACTTTGGAAGCGCCAAAAAGAGAATGTTTGGATTGGTCGATGGTAAAATTCTCATTGATACCACATTGGAACCGGTCGTCATCAAAATCCCAGCGGCTCGGTAATTCTTTGAGTTTAAGTCGATTCGGCGCGTCACCGTAAACTTTATTGGTGGACATATGGACAAACACAGATTCATTGCAATAGCGCCGCGTAGCCTCAAGCAGATTTAACGTCCCGACAGCATTAACATCGAAATCGTCGAACGGCCGGGAGGCCGCCAGGTCATGACTGGGCTGGGCCGCGGAGTGGACAATCAGGGACGGGCTCAGTTCCTCAAAGGTTCTTAGAATCCCTTCCCTATCTCTAATATCAAGCTCAAGGTGACAAAAGTTGTCTATCTCTGACACCAGTCGCTTTTGATTCCAGCGAGTGTTTCCGCCCCGTCCAAAGAAGGATTCCCGCATATTATTATCAATGCCATATACCTGATCAAAGTCCCGGTGCAGATTCCGGACCACTTCTGACCCGATCAACCCCGATGAACCTGTCACCAGCAAAGTTTTTTTTGTCATTGAAATATCCCTATCCATGAATTTGAGTGATGAGGGAGCTTCTGTTTAGTCGACCTCTGAAAATCATGTGAGAAATGAAAAAGTTTGATCGGCACCGCAGCGGGTCAAAGTGCGGCTATTTTCGTGATGAAAGATCCTATGGAATGCTGCTGTGCAAGCAGCCTGGCAGCCGCCGCTGTCTCATGTCTGTCGGCGGCAAACAAGATTCCCTCAAACACCTTAAGCGCCGTGTCATATTGTTCCGCACAAACAATATGTGCAGCCTGGTGTGCTTTCAAATAGCCAACCACCGCCGAATACGAAGGTCCGTAGAGGAGAATCGGCGTACCGGACAACATATATTCGATCGTCTTGGATGAGAAGGAGTAGCGCAATTGCGGTTTCAATGATTTGGAAAAGGAATTGACAAGAAGAACAAAGTCGGCTCTTTTCTGTTCTACGATGAGCTGCTCTGCCGATACCGGGCCGCATATCTTGACGTTCAAGTTGCCGGTCTGTTTCCGGAGCTTCATGTCGAGAGTCTTTTCCAAATCTTCCATCTGTATGCTGCCCCAAAACTCAATCGTTATTTCCCTATTCTTTCTTTCGGCCAACTCGCTCATGATTCGGATAAATTGGGCCATCGCATCGCCATAGAGATGGTGAACGGTCCCGGCATGATGGATCACCATGGATTGACCCGCCTTTTTAAAGTCTGCGTCTTTCGGTTGCGCTGCCCTGCGAAGACCTTCGGGGACAGGAATCGGGAGGAATTTACAGGGACGGTGGTAAGCCGCTGTTAAATCTTCCGCACTCGCAGGGCTTACTGTGAAGACGCGCTCACTCCGCGCCATTAAGCTGTCCATAACCCGTTGCGCCGTTTCTCTCTTCATTTTGTACCGGTAGCTCTCTTCAACGAAGTTATCGACAAGATAAAGGTCTTTGGAAATAGAATCTGGAAGATGGGCGGCAAAAGCAGCGAACCGCGGGTTACTGGCAACCATGATGAAAAGGCGCTTGATTTCATGTTGTCGGAGGAACCGCAAGACTGTCGAGTTCTGGAGACGGAAAAAGAAGCTGTCCAGCAGTCCCAGACCGACGCCCGGGACAAGAGCACTGGGTTTGAACAACGAAAGGGTTGGAAGGGCATCCCAGGGACCAGGTACTGGATTCTTCCCTGCCGAATCAGTGCTAACGACGGCTCCGAAGAAACGGGACGGAGTGGAACAGAGGATCTTGACTAAATTGGGTGTACCCGCATTTAATGCACTGCCCGGATGGCGCTCAACGAGAAGACCAAAATTCTGATTCATGTCGAGAGCAGCCTTATTCTCAACAGAATTGCTGGCCAGACAACAACCATAAGGTCATTTCAACTGAGCCTTCGGAAACCATGGCATCCATTCCACCAGACGTTTTCGCATGGGATGCACCCACAGAGGAAAGGCCAGGATCGCAGCAAACAGAACCACGATAGAACCCGAAACGAACATCCCTGAGCTGCTGTACCCCATCTGGAAGACCACGAGGGACGCGCACAACCCCAAGACACTTGCTGCAACCATATTCCAGTTCTCTCTGGGCAATAATTGATGCACTGGAATCCGGTGTGTCAAATGGTAGGCAACGGGAATGGTCAAACTCCCTGCGGCAAGTGCAAACACCCAGCCGAAGACAACGCCCGCACCCCCATATAGATGACCCAGAACAAAACCGGCACCCAAATTCAATATCGCGATCAGGCCGTGTCCCACAGTATTCCACTTCAGCTCGCCGGTACCCAGATTTACAAAATATGCAGGCCCCGCCAACGTGTTGATGAACCAACCCATGGAGAGCAATATGGTGACATAAACAAAGTTATGCTCATAAAAGCCTATCCATAATTGAGAAATGGCGGGCGCACAAACGATAACCAGAGAAAACATAGGCAGTGCAAGATAGAACAACAGGCGATAGGAAGTCGCATAGACGACCTGCACATTCTTCGGCGATGTCTCCTTCATGTCTGCAATTGCCGGCACAAGGACCTGGTTTGCAGTCACAAGCAAAGACCGAAACTGCTGGATCATGCGGCTTGCCATCTGATAATAGCCCGTAAAAGCCAGACCACCGAATTTAGTCAGCAAGGTTTTGGTGATGGGGTCATACAATAACCTAAAGACAGTGATAATCTGGAAGTTAACGCCGTAGCCTACCATCTCCTTGAATAAGCCGAAGCTCCAGCGACACGGGACGACAGGCAGTTTGGGAAGGCACCTTTTTAGCATGAGCCAACTCACGACGAGAACAACACTTGTCTGAATAAGCCGGGCATAGGCCAATCCCATCAACCCATGGCTGGGCACCAGAAAATAGCACAAACAAAGATGAAGGACCGCTCCCGACATCAATATGGTACTGCGAATGTCAATACGCTGATGGCCATCGAGGCCGGCCTGCAATACGCTTGTAAGCAGAAGGAGCCACAATGACAAAAGGGCGTAGGGAAGAATAGCCAAGGCTTCCGAAATTTGCTGCCCAGTGATCACTTTGCCCAGAATCCACCGAACAAGTGGATATGCGGCGAGGATGACCACGCCCATCGAAACACCGACAGAAATTGCCAGTGTTTGAATCACATCAACAACCGTCTCTCCTTCACCCCGGGCCAGATATTTCGCCACGAACTTGACACCGCTAGCGGAGAGACCAAGATCCGCAATACTGGCGACGGAGGAAATCGAAAGGACGATCGACCATATACCGAGCCCCTCGATCCCCACGCTTTTGAGGAGAAAGCGATAGAGAAGGAAAAGGACAGCAGCTGTGACGACAACTTGAATTACAGAGACGGTAGCATTTTTGATGACCTGCTGTTTTCGCATACCCTGCTACCTACGCGCTGTTCTTGATGAACAAGAGATTGCCATACTCATAATTATCCTGCACAACATGGGGAGAGATCTCCCCGTTGCGGACTCCGAACACTGCATAACCCAGATTCAACAGATACCGGATGATTTCATTGGTGGTCGGGACGCCTTCAATCTGGAAATCTCCTACTTCGAGTATGAGTGCGGGACTATGCTTTTCAAGGGTCTTCGACATCCCTTTTAGAACCTCCATTTCCGATGACTCCGCGTCGATCTTAATCAGGTCGACTTTCCTGAGTTCCTCTTCAGCCACCACGTCATCTATCTTCCGGGCCTGAACAGAAATCTTATGGGTCACCAACCTGGCACCACATGTTCGACTCATACCACTCATGCCAACGGGAGAATTATAAGCGGAATTTTTCACCCCATGATCGTAAAAAACCAGTTCCCTGTTCTCGCTGTGGGCCGCATGGTTCCGTATGGTCACGTTGGTATTGTCGTTATAGGCTGTGATATTCTTCTCTAACTGGCTGTATGTACTTGGCGTCGGTTCCAACGAAATCACTTTTCCATTAGGACCAACCAGATAGCCACCCAATAGGCTGAAAAAGCCGAAATGAGCACCCACATCAAGAAAGGTCATCCCTTCTCTCAGTTGACTCATCATGTAGAGGCAGACATCCGATTCGAAATAGCCATCCCTCAAAACATGTATGGACAACATCTCAGGGAAGATCACGTTCATCTGCCCGCCCCAGAATGTCTTGGCCCTGATCTCCTTATTCTTCCCTGTAGCCCGGAGCAATTTGACACGGGACATCCTCAGGGGATGCCGAAGAAGACGGGCCAAACGCCCTTTCTTCGAAAAAGAGACGGCATGGAGCAGTTTGTGATGCAAATCGTTATAGTCTGGACCCTGACCATTGTTCATGATACCCGCCATTCCAATTCAGGGTGAACGCCTCTGTTTTGATGGAATTTCTTCCGTCAGCAATGAGTTGCTGATCTGCTCTCTTGAGGCGATAAATACCGCACGAGACAGAATTTCCCCGGAGCCGGACCCGCTCCAATCAAGAGGAAATTCTTCATGATTCGGCTGGGTCAGGGGCAGATAAACAAAATCGAAGTCCTTCTTCAACTGATTGTATATCCACGGCCTTGTCGGCCGGCAGCCGGTTCCCGACATGGCCTGCGTCGGACTGACTTTATCCTCATCACAAAGGTTGACTTCCTCATGGTCGCCATAGGAGACGCAGGTCTCCAGCAACAGCAGCTTCCGGCTGCACCGGGAGAGAAAGCTAATGCCATCAGAAGGGTTCATCAAGTGATAGAGCAAACCGTAGCAGTAAACGAGATCGAACAAATCGTCCACGGCTTGAGGGGGAAAATCCAGATCCAGGTGCAAAACGCTGATCTCAGGGTATCGCCTCCTCAACACCTTGACGTTCTCCTCTCTACCATCACTGGTTGTTACCGTGCAGCCGCGGTCCAAAAAGAAATGCGTGTGGTCGCCGATGCCGGCACCTACCTCAAATACCGAACAGCCAGCCAAATCCAGACCGAGACTGACCAAATGTTCGAGCCGCCTTTGATTGTGGCGCTGATAGTAATGGGCAAGAAAGGCCTTTTGTGGTGTATTTCGGAATCCAAGCAGTTTCTTGAGGGTCTTCTTTGCCGGAACCAACATGATGCTATGATCTCCAGTGGTTAACTATTGCAGGCTCTCAGGCGCACCAGTGAAAAGAAACGGCTTCTCCGGAAACACTATGCTTGTAGCTCCTGGGGCACAGCCTATTGAGTCTTTCGTATTCAGAAACTCTTGGCTCCATCACAGCCGAGATATTACGATGGATTCCTCACATTACGATTCTGTAGCCTTACAATGGGATTCAACTCCCGACACGCTTTCTAGCGAAAACAGCGTCCAGGAATATGATGTGGCCATCATCGTCGTAGATTTGGTCCAGGTTCCCCTTGTATGCAAAACCAAGATCATATAACTGAGAAACGATGTCTTTGAAATCAGCCTGACCCGCATAAAGATGATCCAGGGAAACTTCCACAATACAGGCTCGGGCCTTCCGTAATGTTGCCTGCCCACCACGGATGACCCTATCCTCATAGCCCTGGACATCCAGTTTAACCAGGATATCGTCCTTTATGGAGATTCCTGCACCGTCTAGTGCTTTGTCCAGAGAAGTCAGTGTGACCGGGATTTGCTCCTGTCGCTTGGTCAATGGATAGATTCTTTCAGTAATCTCAGTTGAGGCTAAAACGGATGAAGAAGGACTATGGTCTTCGTGGTAGAACATATCCACCATGCCATCTCTCTCCCCAATCGCAAGGTTGAACACCGTCACCCGACCGTTTTGCCGATCCGCCCAAAGCTTAAGCTCATCGTACGTGGACGGCAGCGGCTCAAAACAGAGTATCTGGGCATGAGGAAAGGTCTCCGTAATCGCGCGAGCAAACTGGCCGTTATTTGCGCCCACATCTATAATAGTGTTGATCTGTAACTGAGACATTCCGAGAAGTGTTTTTCTCGGGTTCTGTGTCGTGCGAATCAACTCAACTCCCGCGTAACTCAGCGATTTCCTGACCAGATTCTTAAGTATGTCCATGGACTTCATTTTGCCTTCTGAAATGCCGTCTTCCAGGATATTAAAATGGGGTGAGTTTCATGACGAAGTCAATAACTAATAGCCGTTGTCTTTGCCGACGGCACATCACGACCCACTATTTGCCATGAACCAATCATAACTGGATCTTATGCCTTCCTCCAACGGGATCCGGCTCCGCCAGCCGAACCGGTGAATCCGTGATACGTCACAGAGCTTTCGGGGTGTGCCATCGGGCTTGGACGTATCGAAGATCAATTCACCGCTAAACCCAACGACTTTCTGCACGAGAAGAGCCAGATCCCTAATGGTCAACTCCTCACCGCTGCCTACATTGATTAAAGCCGGCGATACGGGGTCTGCGATCACGGCGCCATACACGTCTTCAGGCAGGTTCATGAGAAAGAGAGCCCCGTCGGCCAAGTCATCCACGTGGAGAAATTCTCGGTAGGGCACACCGGTGCCCCAGATTGTCACACTCTCTTTACGAGCAACCTTGGCTTCGTGAAACTTGCGGATGAGGGCCGGCAGCACATGAGACGTTTCGAGATCGAAGTTGTCATTAGGCCCGTAGAGGTTGGTCGGCATGGCCGCGAGAAAGCGGGTGCCGTACTGACGGTTGTACGAGCGGCACATCTCGATTCCGGCGATCTTGGCAATGGCATAAGGCTGATTGGTCGGCTCCAGGGGGCCCGTCAGAAGATATTCCTCCTTCATCGGCTGAGGGGCAAGCTTGGGGTAGATGCAGGTGCTTCCCAGAACCAAGAGCCGTTTCACCCGAACCAGCCAGGCGCTGTGGATGATATTGGCCTGAATCATCAGATTGTCATAGATGAACTCCGCCGGATAGGTGTTGTTGGCCACGATGCCGCCGACTTTGGCTGCGGCAAGAATGACATAGTCCGGTTTTTCCTGCTCAAAGAATGCAGCGACAGCATCCTGATCCCGTAAGTCGAGTTCACTGCTGGTACGGAGCACCCGGTTCTTGAAACCTTCGGCCTCCAGCCTCCGGGTAATCGCCGACCCTACCAGCCCCCGGTGACCTGCCACATAGATTTTGTCCGTCTTACGCATCAGCCTATTCGTGGTAGTTGAAATACTTGTAGCCGTGCCGCTTGACCAGATCATCCCGCTCAGCGGTTTTAAGATCCTCCCGCACCATCTCGGCGACGAGGTCATTGAAGGTGATCTTTGGTACCCAGCCCAGTTTTTCTTTCGCCTTGGTGGCATCTCCCAGGAGCGTTTCGACTTCGGTGGGTCGGAAGTAACCCGGGTCCACCGCGACGATGCACCGCCCTGATTCATCGAAGCCTTTTTCCTCAACACCGGCCCCTTCCCAGTGGACTTGGATGCCTAACTCTCCGGCGGCTGCGGTGACGAAGTCCCGCACACTATGCTGTTCCCCCGTGGCGATCACAAAGTCTTCGGGCGCCTCCTGCTGCAGCATGAGCCACTGCATCTCGACAAAATCCTTGGCATGGCCCCAGTCCCGCCGGGCATTGAGATTCCCAAGGTAGAGGCAGTCCTGCAGACCCAATTTCATCCGTGCCAAGGCCCGGGTGATCTTGCGGGTGACAAAGGTCTCCCCTCGGACCGGCGATTCATGGTTGAAGAGAATACCGTTGCAGGCGAACATCCCATAGGCTTCCCGGTAGTTGACCGTAATCCAATAGGCATAGAGCTTGGCTACGCCATAAGGAGACCGGGGATAGAAGGGGGTCTTCTCCGTCTGCGGCGTTTCCTGAACGAGCCCATAGAGCTCCGAGGTAGAAGCCTGATAGTACCGGGTCTTTTTTTCCAAACCCAAGATTCGGATGGCTTCAAGGAGACGGAGCGCCCCGAGGGCGTCCGAATCCGCCGTGTACTCGGGCTCTTCAAAGGAGACGGC
>CAYUBU010000420.1:0-2643 GCA_964443105.1 uncultured Nitrospirota bacterium | reverse complement strand
TCTGAAAGCCAAGACCTATGAAGTGGCTTTGGGGGAAAAGATCGTAAACCCCCTGACCACCCTGGTAATGGTTTTTCTTTCTGTGCCGTTCGTGTTTGGAGTACTGCGCACCGTGGGAATAGGGCAGAGAATATTTATCGGGGCGCTGCTCGGGGTGTTCTTCCTGGTTTTGAACAAGGCATTCGGCCACATGGCCATCGTTTACGATCTCAACGTCGTGTTCGCGGTCTCTTTTCCCGGAATCATGTTTCTGGCGGTTGCCGCATTGCTGATGCGTAGAGTGAATTGACCCGGATCTTAAACGATCTTGTCGGCGACGGGCTTGGGGTTATTCCAAAAACGCCCGGGCAACGGGTTTTCAGTCCTTTAGAACTCCGTAATGATAGGCTCCTTCGATGACGCCACTGGTGTAGTTTCCGTTCAGTCCCTTGAATCCGCCCTTTGCGAAATAGGCCCTTAGACCGGGATTGTCGTCCATGGCCTTTTTGACGTTTGCCACCAACTGGTCATCGGCATTCCTGACCAGAACACCGCTAAAGCCTGCAGTCAAAGGAAAGATATCGTTTCCGCTGTCACCACAGAAAACCACCTCCTGTTTCGGGCAGCCGAATTCTTCGGCCACATACTCCAGCGCGGTCTGCTTGGTGGCGCTTGCCGGCAGGAAATCGAGTAACCCCTTGCCGTCTTGTGAATCGAAGCTGTAGACGATCACCTCATCGAACTTTCCCTTGACCAGCTGATCGACCTCTCTGAGTATCTCCTCGTTCCTTTCGTGCTCCACGTAATAGCTCTGCTTGAACTGGTTGAGATGCTCGCTCTCCTGCTCCCGCATGCCGTCGACTTTGGCCACTGCATCTCTTATTGCGTTGGCATCCCATCTTGGACTCGCATGTTTTACATGGGTAATCCATCCCTCATCGAAGTGCCACTCGCCGTCTTTGTATTTTCTGATGGAGGTGCCGACGTCGCCACAAAGGACGTCAGGAAACCGGACCCCGTATTGCCGTATCGCGTTTTCGGTGAGATTCAGGTTTCTTCCTGTCACGTAAACGACCAGAACCTCCTGCTGTTGCGTCAACTCGTTGAACAGATCGATGGCGTTGACGTCAGCCTCCCATTTGCCGTTGGGGAGCAATGTTCTGTCCAGGTCTGTTGCCAAAATTCTCATGTCAATCCTCCGCCGACATTCATGTGACTTTATTCTTTAATGCCTGGGTCCCGGGCGGGCAAACGGGCTTAACCGTAGGCCAGCAGGCTGTCATCGCCCGCACTGTCCTTGTGTTCGACGGTGAAGCTGTGATCGCGCAGATTGGCCTTCAACGTCGCGGAGCACGCATTCTTTTTCCAGGTCAGGCTCAGGAGATGCTCATCGGTATCCGTGATCTCCAGTTTGCCTTCGAAGGCGGGCGAGGTGTTACGCAGCCGCATGAGCTGAAGCTGGTCCCGTACAATGGATGTTTTGAGTCCGCGGTCGATATCGTCCATGGTGAGCGTCGTACGGTTAATCTCCTTGTGTCCGGCGGTGGCGCCACTGTCTGCCGCGGCGTAATTGTTTTTTCCGGCGAAAAGGTCGAGATACCATACTTGGGGTATGCCCGGCATGAACATCTGTATCGCCCGGGCGAGCAGCAGCTTTTTCTCATCCTCGCCGAGGGCGCTGAAGAAGGTTGCGTTGACCTGGTAATAAGAGATTTTTTTACCATCCGGCCCGAACAGGTTTTTCACCCTGCCCCCCCTGTCCAGGATTTTCTCTATGACGGCATCGATCTGCTGATCCGAAAGCAGCCCCGCTTTGGAGATGCCGAGAAGCTCTTTCCCTCTCAAATCCAGGACCGGAATGCCGTCATGGCAGCCGAGCATGTTGACCGTTTCTATACCCTTGATGTATAGCTCTTTCGTCCAATTCAGGAGATGGGTATTCGTGCCGCGGTCTAGGGCATCGATAACCAGCCCGGGCAGGAAAAAGTCATAGATGGGGAAGCCCTTGTCCGCAACCTCCTCGTGAAGCCCGTAGCCATATTCGGAATGTATCTCGGGGAGCAGAATCAGCTCATGCTTTTCGGCGATTCCTTTGAGTCTTTCCAGGTATTCCCAGGTACCCGGCTTATTGAAGAAATTGGTCATGCCCGGCTGCTTGTGCAGATAGGCGAAGGCATCGAGCCTGACAAGTTTGGCCCCGTAGTCGCGAAGCTTCCGCAAGGTCTCGTCATAAAATTGCCATACGCCTTCGGATAGGGCGTTCAGGTCCATCTGCCCCAGATACTTGCGGTTCTGCTCAACAATGGAAATCACTGCATCCCGGTATTCCGAAAGGGTATCCAGATCTATCTCATCGATATCCGCCTTTGCTCTTATTGCTTCATTTACGGTTGCCGCGACAGTTTCCGCCTGACCGGCTGCCAGACCCTCGATATCGGACAAATCCCGGGGGGTTATCTCCTGATAAGTCACTTCCTGGTAGAAGGTATTCCAGTAAGGTCTGCTGGAGCCATCGGGAAATCGTACTTTCAATATGGGAAGGCCGGGTTTTCTCATGAAGAGCTGTTGCAGGAACTCCTGCTTAGGGATCACATGGCCGTCGTCCCCCATCTCCCCGTGTGGGTCCCAGAATTCGTTCCAGTCGATAAAGAAATTCTTGTATGG
>CAYUBU010000419.1:0-6160 GCA_964443105.1 uncultured Nitrospirota bacterium | reverse complement strand
AATGATCGGTTTGCCGGTTGTAAAGAGGGTATCGAACTCCCTGTCCGACAGACCATGGGGATGTTCCTCAGGAGGCTGCAGCTTCATCAGGTTCACCACGTTGACCACCCGAATCTTGAGGTCGGGAACATGCTGTCGAAGCAGGTCGACAGCAGCCAGGGTTTCCAGCGTCGGTACGTCCCCGGCGCAGGCCATCACCACGTCGGGCTCAGCCCCCTCATCGTTGCTGGCCCATTTCCAGATCCCGATCCCCGAGGTGCAGTGTTTGATCGCAGCGTCCATATCGAGGAACTGGAGCTGCGGCTGTTTGCCTGCCACAATGACGTTGACGTAGTTGCGGCTCCGGAGACAGTGGTCAGTGACGGAGAGGAGCGTATTGGCATCGGGCGGCAGGTAGACCCGGATAACATCGGCCTTTTTGTTCACCACGTGGTCAATGAAGCCGGGATCCTGATGAGAAAACCCGTTATGGTCCTGGCGCCAAACGTGGGAGGTGAGCAGATAATTGAGACTGGCGATGGGACGGCGCCAGGGGATCTCCTTCCGGGTCACCTTGAGCCACTTGGCGTGCTGGTTGAACATGGAATCCACAATATGGATGAAGGCCTCATAGCAGGAGAAGAAGCCATGGCGACCGGTCAAAAGATACCCCTCGAGCCAGCCCTGACACGTATGCTCACTGAGGATTTCCATGACCCGGCCCTCGGGGGAGAGATGATCGTCTTCCGGGATGGTTGCATCGAGCCAGGTTCGGTCCGTCGCCTCAAAGAGGGCACTGAGGCGGTTGGATGCCGTCTCATCGGGCCCCACGACCCTGAAATTTCTCGCCTCACCGTTCAGCTTCATCACGTCCCGCAGCAGTCGTCCCATGACCCGGGTCGACTCTGCGGTGGCGGTTCCCGGTTGAGCCACGTCCACGGCATAGTCCCGGAAATCGGGCATCTTGAGATTCTTCAGGAGAATGCCGCCGTTGGCGTGGGGATTGGCACCCATTCGCCGCTCGCCCCGGGGTGCCAGTTCCGCCAACTCGGGAACGAGTCTTCCCGCAGCGCCGAAGAGATCATCGGGGCAGTAACTTTTCATCCATTCCTCGAGAAGTGCCAGATGCTCCGGCTTGGCCGCCAACTCGGAGAAAGGCACCTGGTGGGATCGCCAGAAGTCTTCTGTTTTCTTCCCGTCCACCTCTTTCGGACCGGTCCACCCTTTGGGGCTTCGCAGTATAATCATGGGCCACCTGGGCCGCTTTGTGAATCCCCCGGTCCGGGCATCGTGCTGAATCGCCTTGATCTCCGCCAGGACCGTATCCAGGGTTTCGGCCATTTTCCCATGCATCGCATCCGGTTCCGACCCTTCGACGAAATGGGGTTTGTACCCATAGCCCACAAAAAGGCTCTCCAGTTCATCGTGACTGATGCGGGCCAGTACCGTGGGATTGGCGATCTTATATCCGTTCAGGTGGAGAATGGGGAGAACGGCACCGTCGTGAACGGGGTTCAAGAACTTGTTGGAATGCCACGAAGCGGCCAGGGGGCCCGTTTCCGCCTCCCCATCTCCCACCACGCAGGCTGCGATGAGGTCGGGGTTGTCGAAAGCCGCCCCGAAGGCGTGGGAGACGGCATAACCCAACTCGCCCCCTTCATGGATCGAGCCCGGGGTCTCCGGCGCCACATGGCTCGGGATACCACCGGGGAAAGAGAACTGTTTGAAAAGTCTTCGCATCCCGTCGGCATCCTGGCTGATATGGGGATAGAATTCACTGTACGTCCCTTCCAGATAGACATTGGCCACGAGCCCCGGTCCGCCGTGTCCCGGGCCGGCAATATAGATCATGTTCAGATCGTGTTCCCTGATCACCCGGTTGAGATGGACATAGATAAAATTGAGTCCCGGTGTCGTCCCCCAGTGGCCGAGAAGCCGGGGCTTCACATGCCCCAATGTCAGCGGCTCCCGCAAAAGGGGGTTGTCCAGCAGGTAGATCTGGCCGACGGAAAGGTAGTTGGCCGCCTGCCAGTAGAGATCCATTTTCCTCAAAAGGTCATCGGATGGTCTGGTCACTGGAGCCCTCCTCTGGTGAAGTCATCTTTATCTTAACCGGAATAACGGCGGAAACTGTCATCGCCACTTTGCCTGGCCCCTGCCGGGTTGATGCGCCATAAGAGAACCTTTCTGTCGCAACACCCCCTATATTACTCAGAAAAAGAATCGCCGCAAGTGGTGGGCCCCATAAAGGGGGCTATGGCCCGGGAGCAGCCGTCTCCTTTCGATAGAGCGGAAGGCCCGGTTGCCAGGCAGAAAAGCCGGGCACACCGGCGGGCAGGGACTCATGAACGCCGACAGCCAGGGCACCGCCGTCGCAGAGAACCCGAGTCATCCCGGCCAGAATCTCCCGCTGCAGCCCTTCGTCAAAATAGGTAAAAACCAGGTTGCGGCAGAGAATCAGGTGGAAGGGTCCCGGCGGCCGGTGCAGACGGATATCCTGATCCATGAAGAAAACCGTCTCCCGGAATTCGGGCTTTAAACAATAATCGTCTCCTCTCTGGATGAAGGCGGAGCTCAGCCAGTCAGCGGGCACCCCCTTCACGCTGCTGCCGGTGTAACAGGCTCGTTTCGCCCGCTGCACGAGCACGGGGTCCACGTCGGTGGCAATCACCTCCATGGCCAGACCAGGCCAGTCAGAGGCGATCCTGCAGGGCCAGATCAAGGACAGGCTGTAGGCCTCCTCACCGGAGGCACACCCGGCACTCCAGCAGCGAAGGATCTTTTCACCGGACTCATGAATTCTGCGGGCGAGGGCCGGAAGGACCTCCGATTCAAGGGCTGCGAAGAAGCCCCGGTCCCGGAAAAACCGGGAGATGGTTACCCGGCACATCCGTTCCAGGATGGGCCATTCATCGGGATGTTGCTTGAGGTATTCCTGATAAGAGAGGAGACGGCACAGCCCGAGCTCCTTGATCCGCCGATCGATCCGTTTGCAAACCTGGCGGCGGACCTTGCGGAAACCGGGCCACCGCATACGCAGCTGCGGCAGGGCCCACTGCAGAAATTGGACACAGTCCCGGTCGTTCATTCACTCCTGTGACCCGATTGTCTGAATCCGTCGCCAGGAGCAATTCTGGCCGGCAAGATCATCGGCCGCTGGAACCCTCCAGATCACCGTGGAAGTTCCCCATCCATAGGAACGAAGTGATCAGGCAAAAGACCAGTGTGGTGCCATCGATAAGGTAGAGAGGCTGGACACAGGAGGTGCAAGCCGGACGGCGGTCACCGCCGTCCGACTTGCAAGAGAACTCGCTCCATTGAGGTTGCTTGTTACTTGCCTGCGCTTTGGAGCTGTTTCATCTGGTCCGTGAGTTTTTTCACCGTTTTCTCCAATTTCTTGATCTTCTTGTTGGTGCCGGCGAAGTTGTAGTACTGTTCATCGTCAATGTCGCTGTCCGGATCCGACCCATAAACCCGCCAGGAATCATCCCAATTGGCCGGGTCCTTGAATCCGAGGAGCCGCAACTGTAGATAGGTCATCGTCGAGCGGGTCCCCGTTTGACAGTACGCAACGGTCCGTTTGTTCTTATCAAGGGAGCCAAAGGCCTTCTCGGCCGCATCGGGATCCAGATAAGCCACGGCCTTCATTTTGCCGGTTTTCTTGTCCATCTCCTGCTTCAAGGTGTCGATATGGGATGCATTGAGGGTGGTGTTCGGCACATGGCCTCCTCGGACAGCCCGGATATCCTTGCCAACGTGCTCTTTTCCTGATCGTGAGTCCACCAGCTGATCCTTTACCTGCCCCGCGGCAATCGCGTCAATCTGGTCCGTGGCCGCCAGCCGGCTCTCTACCACGCTGGCCTTGAACGTTTTCGGCTCTTTCATGGTCGGCTCTTTGGCCAGCCGGTTTCCGCCATTACGCCATGCCTCGAGCCCTCCGTTCAACACGTGGGCCTTGTCGTGGCCCAGGTACTCCATGATCCAGAAACCGACGGTCGCGTCGGTCAGGGTTCCCATGCCGTCGTAATAAAAAACCACATGGGTATCGTTGCCGATGCCCGCTTTGCCGAGCATTTTTTCATATTTTGACGAATTCTGGAAAACCCGTGAGGTCGGGTCCCGGAAGACTTTCTTGCATCGCTTACCAAGGCTGATGGCTCCGGGGATATGCCCCTTCGCATAATCTTTCAGATCCCGGCAATCGACGACGACCCAGTCGGCCTTGTCCACATTCGCCTTCACCGTGTCCGCATCGACGAGGAGATCGGGGTTGGCCCATTCCCCGGCATACGATGCCCCTGTGATGGACAGCAGGAAAGCTGTCACCACCCATACGACCGCCCATTTACCCTTGCTTTGTTTCATTTACCCACCTCCGTGATAAGGTTGAACAGAGACCGCGTTGAATGCAGCCCCCAAACATGCGGACCCTTGCAGTCGGGACCACTCAACATGTTTGGGTATGCCTCTTGCAGTGCAAAAGGCATACCAAGCAGAAACAAGGGCTGAGAGGGCCTGAGAGGATGCACGGCTGTCCAAAACGGGACAACTGCAATTTTGCAGCTGCCCCGATCGGGCCAAGAAAATGCAATACGTCCGACCTTTGAGACAATGATGAGCATATGCGAATAACGCCATGAATGAATTAATCTCAGTCATCGTCCCTAACCGAAACGGCAGTGGGACCATCGGCAAGTGTCTCGAGGCCATCTATGGGTCGGCCTATGAACCCTACGAGGTCATCGTGGTCGACGACTGTTCCCAAGACAACTCGGTTCAAATTATCGAGTCCTATCCCTGCAAATTGGTCAGGCTTTCCGAACCCCGGGGCGCTTCACGGGCAAGAAACGCGGGCGCGAGCCGCAGTCGCGGATCCATACTCTTCTTTACCGACGCCGATTGTCTCCTGCAGAAGGACACATTGACTGCGGTCATGGAGGCCATGAAAGAAAGACCCGGGGACCGCATCGTCGGCGGGACCTACACCGGGCTTTCCCACGACCGCACATTCTTCAGCGACTTCCAGTCCCTCTTCATCCATGACGCCGAAACCAAAATTCCCGGTAACCCCGACTATGTAGCGGCCCACGCCATGGCCATAGGGGCCAGGACATTCAAAGAGAGCGGCGGATTCAGGGAAGACTTTCTTCCCATCCTGGAGGACGTGGAGTTCAGCCACCGGGTGCGGCGGGCCGGTGCCCGATTGTCCATGAATCCGGCCATCTTGGTGGAGCACATCTTCAACTTTTCGCTCCTATCCTCGCTGAAAAACGGCATGAGGAAATCGTTCTACTGGACTATCTATTCTCTTGGGAACAAAGACCTCCTGGCCGACTCGGGGACCGCCTCCCTCGGGCTGAAAACCAGCCTGCTCTCCCTGGTCGTAATCGTCCTTCTTCTTCTGGGCCGGCTATGGTCGGGGACTTCATTCTATCTCTACGGCGCCGTGATCCCACTGGGGGTAAATCTCCTCTTGAACCGACAGCTTTTCCGGGCTTTTTATGAGGCCCGGGGTATGGCTTTCATGATCGCTGCCGTTCTCTATTACACGACCCTTTACACCTTCGCCGCAGGCGCCGGGGCCCTGGGCGGTACGGTTCGATTTTTCCGGGACGACACCGGCCGAGCTGGACGGACCAGGGGGTCGAAAAGAACGGTGCCCTTTGAACTGACCCGGTAGACATCACCATGAAATATTCAGCTCTACGTCACCTATCCTCCATTGTCACAAAAAGGCGCCCCCTGCAGCTCACCTTTTTTCTGACCCAGCGCTGCAATGCCCGCTGTTCCTTCTGTTTTTACCGGTCACCGGACCAGGCGCCCACACCCCGGGAGATGGAGCTATCGATCCATCAGATCAGAAGACTATCGGCATCCATGGGACCTTTGCTCTGGCTCGCCTTCTCGGGGGGAGAAATCTTCCTCCGTGACGATATGGCTGAAATCGCAAAGATCTTCTACGATCAGAACAGTCCGGCCATCATCCTGCTCCCCACCAATGGTCAGTTGCCCGAAACGATTCTGGAACAGACGGAAGCCATTCTGCGGCACTGCCGGAAAAGTACGGTGGTGGTCAAACTTTCTCTCGACGGCCCGGAAGAGGTCCATGACCGCATGCGCGGTGTCCCGGGGGCCTTTGAGAAGACCTTGGCCACCTATGGCCTGCTGGGAGAACTGCTGG
>CAYUBU010000418.1:0-10788 GCA_964443105.1 uncultured Nitrospirota bacterium | reverse complement strand
AATAGCTGATACGGGGGAAGGGGCGTCGAACTTTCTCAAGGGCCCCGGTATTCCGCTCCAGGAGCTGCAGTTCCGCGGCACGGCTCTCGAGCACCCCCTGTACGATGAACTCAACGAACTCCTCCGCCAGGTCCATATCTTCCTCGAGATCACAGAAGGCCATTTCCGGCTCCACCATCCAGAATTCGGTCAGGTGACGCCGTGTCTTCGATTTCTCCGCCCGGAAGGTCGGGCCAAAGCAGTACACTTTGCCGAAGGCCATGGCGCCGGCCTCATTGTAGAGCTGCCCGCTCTGGGTCAGGTAGGCTTGGGTGTCGAAATATTCGGTGCTGAAAAGGTTGGAAGTCCCCTCACAGGCGTTGGGGGTGAATATGGGGGTGTCCAGAAGCGTGAAACCCCGTTCATCGAAGAAGCTGCGGATCCTGCGAACGACCTCGTGTCGAATCCGGAGTATGGCATGCTGCCGGGAAGAACGAAGCCAGAGATGCCGCCGGTCCATGAGGAACGCCACCCCGTGTTCCTTGGGACCGATGGGATAATCCCTGGCTTCGTGCACCAGGTTCACATGGCTTACGCCGATTTCATAACCGAGGGGGGAACGTTTATCTTCCCGGACCACCCCTTGAATTTCAACAGCCGACTCCTGGGACAGGTTCCCCGCCAGAGCAAATAGATCCTCGGGAACATCCCCCTTGAAAACCACACACTGGATGACGCCGGTGCCGTCGCGCACCTGGAGAAAATGGAGCTTGCCGCTGGACCGCTTGTTGTAGATCCACCCTTTGATCAGGACTTCTTCGCCTTCGAAACGGCCAATATCTTCAATCCAAGCCCGATCCGCCATTTACCCGCTCCCTGTAGGCGACTCGCCCCTTTCCGGAGCGTAGTTTCTTACAGCATCTTAATCACTGCTTAAGCCGCGGCGTCTCGGGGAAGAAAGGCTTAATCCTGATCCTTTACACCCCATCTAAGCGGACAGCGGGCATACACAGGCGCCGATTTCAATTTCAAGGACGAAGTGGTCTTCCTCACGAACAATCCGGTTCTCGTAGCCCAGAATCGACGTGAACAGACTCAACCTTTTTGCCGTGGACTCACCATCCACCCTGACCTCGATACCTTCCGATGCGCTGCAATTATCATTAACGATCAAAGCCCTGAGCTCTTGCATCGGGTCTGCCGCGCCCCGGGCATCTATGATTTTTTTCATCCCCTTCACCTCCAGCGGCAATGAACCATGCCTTTATACCGTCTAGTGTATCCACCGGACTGAGAATCTGTCAAACGGACAAGAGGCGATCTACCCTTCTCAAAGAGGGTGTGGCCTCAGACAATTTATTTGAGGGATGCTTTCCGAATGTAGACTGACGTGATGGGGTTGTCCCGTCCGTCCCGAGGCGTATTGACGATTTTGTCCGCCACATCCATGCCTTCCAGAACGCGCCCGAAGACCGTGTACTGACCATCCAGATGGGATGTCGTTGCAACGCAGATAAAGAACTGAGAGCCGGCACTATCTGGATTCTGTGACCGGGCCATGGAAACGGTACCGCGAACGTGCGGCTTGGCGCTGAACTCGGCCTTGATCGAATACCCGGGGCCCCCGGTGCCGTCATTGGCCCGGTTGGTGTCCCGGGTGTTGGGATCACCGCCCTGAATCATGAAGCCCGGGATAACCCGATGGAAATAGGTGCCGTCATAAAACCCTTTGCCCACGAGACTCTTGAAATTTTCCACAGTCATCGGTGCCGCCTCGGGCTCGAAGGCGATGAGAATGTTCCCGAGATCCGTTTCCAGGACGACGCCGGGGATATGGGGCTGATGGCTCTCCAAAGATCCGATGCCGCTCTGGGTGCATGCAGATGAGAGCAGGAAGACGCCCAGGGCAGCCGCAGTGACTATCATCTTGACCATCATCCTATTCATGGGTTTCTCCTTTCCTCGATTCTAAGGTTTCAAGAGATTCGAGAAGCCGGTTCCAGACCTCTTTCTTCCCTGCTGAGGTCACAGCAGAAAAAAGGGGCAGGGGCTCTTCTCCCGGCAGACCAAGGACCTTCCGGATTTCCCGAATCTGCACCAGGCACTTATTCCGGGAAAGCTTATCCGATTTGGTGGCCACCGTCAATACCGGAATATCATGGTAGAGCAGGTAGGCCCGCATCTGTTCATCATCCTGCGTCGGCCGGCGGCGAATATCCACGATATGAACCACACAGGCAAGATATCGGTTGCCCTCCAAATAACGTTCCACCATAGGCCCGAATGTCTGACGCACGGCACGGGGGACTCTTGCGTACCCGTACCCCGGTAGATCAACGCAAAAGAAGGCTTCGTTTATCTTGAAGAAATTGATGGTCTGCGTGCGCCCGGGCGTGGAACTCGTTTTCACGAGGCGCTTGCGGTTGAGCAGGCAATTGAGGAGGGACGACTTACCCACGTTGGACCGGCCTACAAAGGCTATCTCGGAACACCGGGGGCTGGGATAATTCTTAACGTGGACTGCGGAGCCGGTAAATTCGGCGGAGCGGATCTTCATGAAAACTCGACCATGATGGATGACGAGAGCTAGCCCGGATATTGCATGAGCAAATCTATTACGAGGCCGCATACGGCAGCTTATCCGGCCTCTCATGACGATCACTCATGCAATATCCGGGCTGGGCGGGGCAACCGGCATCATGGAGCCGCCGATTCAATCACGGCTTCCGTGGTTAAACATCAACAACCCTGGGTCTGAGATTCCGGCTCGGTGAAATGCGCGGGGGAAAGGGGGCGCCAGACGACTGCTATCGCGTCAGGCCGTCTCTTTCTGCTCGTAAATCAGGATAGGCTCTTCATCGCCGTCAATCACCTGTTCCGACACGATGCATTCTTTCACGTTGACCTGGGAAGGGAGCTCATACATGACATCGAGCATGGCATTCTCCAGGACCGCCTTGAGACCCCGGGCGCCGGTCTTCCGTTTCTGGGCAATCCTCGCCACGGCAGCCAAAGCGTCGTCCGTAAATTTTAGTGTCACCCCTTCGAACTCAAAGAACTTCTGGTACTGCTTAACCAGGGCGTTCTTGGGTTCCGTGAGTATACGAACCAGGGATTTTTCATCCAATTCTTCCAGCGTCGCGAGAACCGGCAGGCGGCCCACAAACTCCGGAATCATACCGCTCTTCAGCAAATCACCGGGCTCCACCTTAGCCAGAATTTCACTGAGAGGCGTCGCGAGACGACTCTTGATTTCGGCACCGAATCCCATGACCCGTTCACCAATCCGTCGCTCAATCACTTTTTCCAGCCCCACGAAAGCACCGCCGCAAATGAAAAGAATGTTCGTGGTATCCACCTGGAGGAACTCCTGATGGGGATGCTTGCGCCCACCCTGGGGCGGCACATTGGCGGTGGTCCCCTCCACAAGCTTGAGCAGTGCCTGCTGAACCCCTTCGCCTGAAACGTCTCGGGTGATCGACGGGTTCTCCGACTTGCGGGCGATCTTGTCGATTTCGTCAATGTAGATGATTCCCTGCTGGGCCCGCTCCACATCGTAATCTGCCGCCTGCAGGAGCTTGAGAATGATATTCTCCACATCTTCCCCAACGTAGCCCGCTTCAGTCAGCGTAGTCGCGTCAACGATCGCGAAAGGAACATCCAGGATGCGGGCCAGCGTCTGGGCAAGCAGTGTCTTGCCGCAGCCCGTGGGACCGATCAAAAGAATATTGCTCTTTTGAAGTTCCACTTCCCCGAGCTGAACCTTGGAGGCAAGCCGCTTGTAATGATTGTGTACAGCCACGGAGAGAACTTTCTTGGCTCTGCCCTGGCCGATAACATAATCATCCAGGACCTTTTTGATAACCCGGGGTTCGGGAATGTCTTCAAACTTGTCTATCCCTTTTTCATCCTTGTCTTCTGCCAGGATCTCATTGCACAGATTAATACACTCATCGCAGATGTAGACCGTATGACCGGCAATCAGTTTCTTCACGTCTTCCTGGCTCTTACCGCAGAAGGAGCACCGCAGCGACTCCGAAGCTTTGTTCTTTTTCATCTATTTCTCCTAAACGGCCCCTGTTCTATTTGTTCTTAACCGGACCGTCCCGTTCGACGATGACTTCGTCCACCAGCCCGTATTCCTTCGCTTCCACGCCGGACATGAAAAAGTCCCGGTCCGTGTCTTTCTGGATCTTTTTGATCGACTGACCGGTATGTTTGGCGAGGATCTCGTTCAGGGTCTCTTTCATTCTCAGCATTTCTTTGGCCTGGATCTCCACATCAGACGCCTGGCCCTGGAATCCTCCCAGAGGCTGGTGAATCATGACACGGGCATGGGGGAGGGCGTACCGTTTCCCCTTTTCTCCCGCCGCAAGCAGCACCGCACCCATACTGGACGCCTGACCGATGCAGATGGTCGACACCTTGGGCTTGATGTATTCCATGGTGTCATAAATGGCCAGGCCCGACGTCACGATGCCTCCCGGCGTGTTGACGTAGAGATTGATGTCCTTATCGGGATCTTCGGCTTCCAGAAACAGCAGCTGGGCGATGATGAGATTGGATACGAGATCATCAATGGGCGTCCCCACAAAGATAATGCGGTCCTTGAGCAGACGGGAATAAATATCGTAGGCGCGCTCACCTCGGGCTGTCTGTTCCACAACCATGGGGATTAAGGTCATTGCAAGCTCCTTCTGTGTCAACGGGAGGCCAAAAAAAAGAGCGGAGTTTCCTGAGTTTACGACTGCTCCTGAACACTCCCCTCTTCTGTAACCTTAGCATTTTTTACCAAAAAGTCAAGAAGCTTTTCATGCAGGAGACTCAGGCGCAACGGCTCCAGGCCGCCCATCTGGCTTGTATAAAGCTCCTTGAAGACTTCCGCAGTCATGGAATTTTCCGTGGCCATGCGCTCCATATGCTTCTCAAATTCTTCCTCCGAAACCGAGATATTCTCTTTTTCCGCGATCTGTTCGGAAATCATGCTCCAGGCAACATCCCGTTTAGCCCGGGCCTCAATTTCCTCCTGGTCCACATCCTTCATGACCTCCTTCGGGTCTTCATCGGGCCGCACCATCCCGTCGAGAATGGATTTCTTGTGACGGGCTATCATAATCTCCGGTACTTCGAAACTGTTGCGCTTGATCATCTCTACCATGATCTGCTCTTCCAGTTCCTCCCGTATTTTTTTCTTCTCCCCGGCCTCGATCCGTTCCCGAATCCCCTTCTTCAGGTCCGCCAGGGTTGCGAACTGCTCACCCAGGTCTTTGGCGAAGTCATCGTCCAGTTCGGGCAGGTTCTTGCGCTTGATATCTTTGACGGCCACCTTGAAAAGGACCGTCTTCCCGGCCAGATCGGGTGTGTGATACGTGTCGGGGAACTTGACTTCTATCTCCTTTTCTTCGCCTTTCCCCAGTCCGACAAATCCCTCTTCAAAACCCGGGATCCTTCGATTCGATCCTATTTCTATCAGGTGGTTTTCCCCCTTGCCTCCGGGAAAGGCCTCGCCGTCCAGGAAACCCTCAAAATCGGCTTCCACCACATCCCCTGTTTCGACCCGATGCTCAGCATCCTCGCAGGATGAAAGCTCGGCATGCCCCTCTCTCAAATTGTTGAGAACCCGGTTCACCATATCATCGGTCACGGCAACTTCTTTCTTGAGGATCGGCAGGCCCTTGTAATCCTTCACTTCGAATTTCGGCTTCACGTAGACTATGGCATCGAATCGAAAAGGTTCCCCCTCACTGAGCTCGACACCCTGAATGATCGGCATATCGACGGGCTCCAGAGAAGCCCTCTTCACCGCCTTCTCATAATACCGCGGAACAATCCGCTCCAGCATCTCCTGCTCCGCTTCTTTACGGTATCTTTTGCGAATGACGTTGATGGGCACTTTCCCTTTGCGAAAGCCGGGCAAGACCACTTGCTTTTGGAAATTCTGGTATGTCTTCTCCAGTTCAGGGCTGATTTCGTTGTTGGGCACCTCAACCTTGAGCAGCTTCTTGGTCTCGCCCTGCTCTTCCACATTCAAGCTGAATTCTTTTCCTTCACTATTTTCCATACACGACTCCATCCTTTGTCTGAAGCAGCGGAGAACGCCGGACGTTCCCGCTTCCGGGGCAGAACCGGGATCACATGAAACCTGGACCGCCCCTGATTTTAGTGGGTGATTCGAACTCCCAAGTGGTGCGAGAGGGGGGACTCGAACCCCCAACCGCAAAGCGGGCTAGATCCTAAATCTAGTGCGTATACCAGTTCCGCCACTCTCGCTAAAAAAAAGAGGTTATGGCCAGAAAACTGAAAATGCCATAACCGGCGTCACTTTTTGCCCCTGGAGGAAAAGGCGCGGGCCACTGCTGTGGTTCACCGTAACCGGGCCATAGTATAGATATTTTTGCCGTTCTGTCAATAGGTTGTTTAGTTTCCCCCACCGGTCCGCCTGCAGGGAAGGGCCAACTCATGACAACGCCCTCAAAAAAGGGCTCGGCAGCCAACATGAGACCGGAAATTCAGCGTATCTGCAGGGTCAGGCATTTGGCGCTTCCCCCCGCCTTGATGAACTCGGAGAGGTCCGTTTCATGCACCCGAAACCCTCGGGCTGAAAGACGTCTCGCTGTCCGGGGGCACTGGTGATGAATCACCACATCCCGGCCGATCACCACCGCATTACAGACGAAGCGGAGCGCCTCCTCCCGGGGAACGGCAATCGGTTCCGCCACGTTTTCTTCGATAACCTTCCGCCCATAGGAATCGAAGGCGCCGGGATAGTAGAGGGCGCTCCCGGCGTCCAGAGGGGCAAAGCAGGTGTCCAGGTGGTAGAACCGCTTGTCGGCAAGTTCCAGGGAGAGTACCGGTATCTCGAGGATTTCCCCTATCCATGTGTGGGAACGAATATCCGAGCGGAAACGGTATCCCGCAAAGAGAGACGCTCCCAGAAACAGGGCATCTCCGGCGCCTTCGAAAAAAACGCCCTCCGGCAGTTCCTCCGTTTCAAATCCCTGCTCCTTAAACCACCGCCTGAAAAACTTCGTCTCCCCCTGGCGCTCCCGGTACCGGAAACGGGACATAAAGACACGGTGTCCCGCGATGAGGCCGGCGTTGGCCGTAAAGACCATGTCCGGAAGATCCGCTGCCCCTCGTATCAGATGAATCTTACCGGCAATTCCCTGAAGAATTCCGTAGAGACTGCGCCACTGTGCTGAAGCGGCCCGGGGGTCACTGGGGCGGGTCAGCTTCATCCAGGGGTTGATCACATAGCGGATCCCGTAGTGTTCGGGGGGACACATGAGAAGTTCGGCGTCTATCCCTCTCATGGGTCTATCACCGCCCCTTCAGAGGCTTCAGGAGTCGGGCGACTTCCCGGAGGAAGAGTTCGGCATCGGTCACCACGCCCGCTGCCTGAAAGCTTCCGCGGTCGATCAGTTTGGTGACCACGGCAGGGTTCATATCGACGCAGATCGTTCTTACCGACGCCGGGAGGAGGTTCCCGACGGCAATGGAATGGAGAGTGCTGGCCACCATGAGCACAAGGTCGACGCCGTGCAGGCGGCCCCGCATGGCCCGCTGGGCCTCGACCGCGTCGGTAATCACCTCGGGAAGGGGCCCGTCATCCCGAATCGATCCCGCCAGCACGAAGGGGACCTTCTCGGTGACACAGGTGTACATGACGCCCCGGGTCAGGATTCCCCGGGCGACGGCCCGGCGAATCCCGCCGGCCCGTCTAACGGTATTGATGGCCCGCATGTGATGACCATGTCCACCTTCGGCGCTTTGTCCCCGGTCCAGGTAGACGCCCAGGGATGTCTCAAAAAGGGCATATTCAATATCGTGCACGGCGAGAGCATTCCCGGCGAACAAAACGTCCACGTATCCCTTGCGGATCATCTTCTCCAGGTAAATCCCCGCCCCCGTATGAACGATCGCCGGACCGCCCACAAGCACGATCTTTCCGCCCTTGCCTTTGACCGATTCCATCTGGGAGACAATTTCCCGAATGAGAATTTCTTTCGGTTTCTCTGCGGACGCCTGGCTCCGCATGAAACGGAATTCTTTCTTCTCTTCCACCCGTTTCTCCGGAACAACCCGTATGCCCGCCTCCCCCACGACCACCAGATCACCTTTTCTGATATCCGACAGGGGCGCCGTCTTCGCTCTTCTCGAGACAGGATCGATGACGATGGCGCAATCCATCTCGGGGTTGCGCACCGAAACCCACCGGTCCTGAAGATGTATATGGGTAACCAGATTGGTGGTGGAGTAAAATCGATCGGGGAGGACACCGTCCCGGGGGGCTTTCGCCACGGACACCTCATCGGGCTTTTCCGCCTCCGCGCCCTGCCGCCGGATCCGTGTCAGTATTCGGTCCAGTATTTCATGGCTGGGGGCGCTCACTTCGATGGCTGCATGGGAAGCATCCCGCCGCCTCTTGCCGACGCGGATGTCTTCAACGAAGAAGTCGCCCCCCAGTTCAATAATCTGGTCCAGCACCTTGGGAAGGGTGAGAGAGTCAATAATGTGGCCGCTTAAGAGGATCTTTTCCGAGGGCAACGGTACCTCCTTTTTCCCCGGGAGTCTATCGATCGCGGGAGCCCATGTCAACTATTGCCCCGGGGCGGTGACTCAAGCCACAGGTGCGAGGCAGCCAACCTTTCGGTTTTACTTCACCCTGCATTTCTGTTATGCTTTCTGCTTATGAAAGAGAGAGAAGCTTTGAAATCGGTCGCCATTGTCCCTGCTGCCGGAACGGGTGCCCGCATGGGCCGTTCCCTGAAGAAACAGTTCCTGCTCCTGGACGGCCAACCGATCCTGACCCGCACCATCGGCGTTCTCGAATCGTGCCCTGAAATCGATGCCGTCATTCTGGTGGTTCCCGAAGAGGAACGGGATTTCTGCGAGAATCGGATCGTCGCGGACAACGGATTTGCCAAAGTGGTTGCCGTGGTGACCGGCGGCACGGAACGACAGGACTCGGTTTATAAAGGCTTGCAGTGCCTGGACCATGATACCGGCGTGGTTCTGGTCCATGACGGGGTCCGGCCCTTCCTCACCGCCACCATGGTGCGGGAAACGACGGCGGCGGCAGCCAGCGGGATGTCCGCCGTGGTGGGTGTGCCGATTGCGGATACCGTGAAGTCCGTCGGTCCCGGTGGCTTGGTGATGAACACCTTGTCCAGAAATAAACTCTGGTCGATTCAGACTCCCCAGGCTTTTCCCCTGGCCACGCTGATGGAAGCCTACGAAAGGGCTTTGGGCGACGGCTATCGCGGCACCGACGATGCATCCCTGGTGGAACGCCTGGGGCGGCCGGTCCGCGTCTTGATGGGGAGCCGGTACAATATCAAGATCACCACACCGGAGGACCTGGTGATCGGTGAAGCCATACTCGGGCAGCGGGAACGGGAGCGGTGCTGACATGCGAATTGGCCAGGGTTATGACGCGCACCGGTTCAGCAGGAATCGCGATCTTATTCTCGGCGGTGTTTCCATCCCCCATGACAAAGGGCTGCTGGGTCACTCGGACGCCGATGTCCTGACCCACGCCATCTGCGACGCCTTACTCGGCGCCGCGGCCCTTGGCGACCTGGGTAACCATTTTCCTGATTCCGACCCCCGGTATCAGGGAATCAGCAGTCTCAAGCTCCTGGCGGAGGTGGCGGGGAAGCTCCGGGACGCCGGCTTCCGAATCGTCAACATTGATGCCACCGTGATCGCCGAACAGCCGAAGTTGAAAGATTTCATCGCCGCCATGGTAGGAAACATAGCAGCCGCGGCTGGTGTTCGCCATGGGCAGGTGAGCATCAAAGCGACGACCACGGAAGGGATGGGCTTTACCGGCCGGGGAGAAGGGATCGCGGCCATGGCCGTAACGCTGATTCAGGGAGGGAGTGAGCATGCGTAAGACCTGGGAGAAGATCAAATCCGATTACCAGGCCGTCTTTGAAATGGATCCGGCAGCCACTAACCGGCTTGAAGTGATTCTCACCTACTCCGGATTCCACGCGATCCTCGCCTATCGTTTCGCCCACTGGCTCTATACCCGCAAGGTGCCCTTTTTCCCCCGCTTCATTTCCCAGCTTGCCCGCTTTCTGACAGGTGTGGAGATCCACCCGGCGGCCAAGATCGGCATGCGGTTCTTTATTGACCACGGCATGGGCGTGGTCATCGGGGAGACCACGGAAATTGGTGACAATGTGACCCTCTACCAGGGCGTCACCCTGGGCGGTACCGGCAAGGAACATAAGAAACGCCACCCCACCATCGGCAGCAATGTGGTCGTCGGCACCGGCGCCAAGATCCTCGGCAGCATGACCATCGGAGACAATGTGAAGATCGGCGCCAACGCTGTTGTCCTGACACCGGTCCCCGCCAACTCCACGGTCATCGGGGTTCCCGGCAGAATCGTCAAGGTGGAAGGTGAGAAAGTCAGATCGAGCCTGGACCATATCCATCTGCCCGACCCCATCATGGAAAGGTTCGAAAAGATGGAACAGGAGCTTGAGACGCTCAGAGCAAGGCTCGAGGAAAAGGAAAAGTCCCTTTGAGACGTCTCCGCTGAATACGCTCCCATGACCGGAGGCAATGGGTGCCAGGCAGGCCTGCCTGGCACCCTTATTCTCCCGGGCTAGAGGCCTCCATGAGATAGAAGCCATTGACACGTCCGGCAATCAAAATTCCCGAACTCCTTGCCCCCGCCGGTAATCTGGAAAAACTTCGTTTCGCTCTGCTCTACGGTGCCGATGCCGTTTACCTCGGCGGCAGCGCTTTCAGTCTCCGGAGCCGGGCGGGCAATTTCTCCCTGGAGGAGATGGC
>CAYUBU010000417.1:0-8826 GCA_964443105.1 uncultured Nitrospirota bacterium | reverse complement strand
GGCCTTCAAAAAGCGCGTACAGTTCACCCGGGACGAAACGCAGCTCCTTGCCCTGATCGACGGCACCCGCACCCTGGAGGAGATCCTCAAGGCATCACGGATGTTTGAATATCGTTTCTACAAGACCCTTTATCCCCTGCTGGCCCTCAAGGTGGTGTCGCACCTCAATGCCGTAGAGGAGACCGCTTCCACCGGAGGCGTGCCATCCTCAGAGGATGTACCCGACATGGAGACGACCGGGGATTCTGAACCCCCTTCCCCTATTGCCGGCGGACGGCCGAGAATCGATCACGAGGCCGTTTTTGAAGAGGCGAAGCTTTTGATGTCGGCTGAAAAATACAGTGTCGCGGCGCACAAGCTGAAGACCCTGATCGCGGCTGATGAGAAGAAATCAATTTACTATTATTACCTGGGGCTTGCCCTGGACCATGTCCCCGGTCAGAACAAGGAGGCGGAAAAGGTATTCAAGATAGCGATCCGTCTGCAGAACTACAATGTTCGTTACTATCTGGCGCTGGGTTACCTCTATCTTCGAAGAAACATGAAAGCCCAGGCACGGGAACAGTTCATGATTGCCCTGGAATGGGATCCCAACGACCGCTATGTGAAGGACGCGCTTAAGACCCTGAAGAAACACGAGAAAAAGCCCTTCGGTTTTCTGACCACCAAGCTTTTCTAATACCCTACCTTAGTGATCCTGTTTTTAAATGTGGTGACATATCGAGAAGGTTGTCGCGCGGTCTCATCAAGTCGCGCGACTGAGGCGTACACCTGCGGCGCGTCGAAGGGAGCACAACACAGAGTCGTACGCGCTGCGGTAAGGTTGCCAGGCAGGCCTGCCTGGCAACCCGTTGCACCGTGCTCAGGAAGAGGGCCATTTAGCTGCGACTCGCGAATCCTTACTCAACAGCAAATCCCGATCGTCCCGTGGGGCCTTGCCTGATGGTATGTTGTGCAGGTATGGCTTGACACACCCGGGGATTTCGAATAGTCTTTTTTCCAGTTCTTATCAGCTCAGAGGCAGGGAAACATGGGTGAAGCGGCAGCGGAGACAATCGACGCGCTCAATGAGAGGATCCTGGCACTCAAGAAGCAGCGCAACGCGGTAATTCTGGCGCACAACTACCAGGTCGATGAAGTCCAGGAGATAGCCGATTATACCGGCGACTCACTGGAACTATCCCGTCTTGCGGTGGACGCCGACGGGGAGGTGATTGTTTTCTGCGGGGTCCACTTTATGGCGGAAAGTGCAGCCATCCTGAGTCCCCACAAAACGGTCCTTCTCCCGGTGAGTTACGCCGGCTGTCCCATGGCCGATATGGTGACCCCGGAAAAGCTCAGGGCGATGAAGGCCGAGTATCCCGGTGTACCAGTGGTGGCCTATGTGAACACGACGGCAGCTGTCAAGGCGGAGAGCGACATCTGCTGCACTTCAGCCAATGTGGTCAGTGTGGTTCAATCGTTGAAGACGGACCGGGTGATTGCCGTCCCCGACAAGAACCTGGCCGCCTACGCCCAGCAGTTCACCGAAACCGAAATTATCCCGTGGAAAGGTTTCTGCATTGTCCACAACCTCCTGACCGTGGACATGGTCAACAAGGCCAAGGACCAGCATCCCGACGCCTTATTCCTGGCCCATCCCGAGTGTCCCATGGAGGTCCTCAAGCTGGCCGACCATGTGACCAGCACTTCGGGCATGCTGCGCTATGCCAAGGCGTCGGATGCCGCCGAGTTCATCATCGGCACGGAGCGGGGCCTTCTTTATAATTTGCGCAAGCAGAACCCGAAGAAGACCTTTCACATGGTGACCGATGAGCCCGCCCCCTGGGACCTCCCCATGATGACCTGCCAGAACATGAAACGAACACGCCTGGAGCATGTGGCCCAAGCCCTGGAAAACATGGAGACCGTGATCACCGTGCCCGAGCATATCCGTTTGAGAGCGAAGTCGACTCTGGACCGGATGCTCGCCATTCCCGGAGGGAAATAATGGGTTACGCCGTCGGGCTGGTCTGCCTGCTGACGATCTTTGCCGGTTGTGTCCGCGGGCCTGTTCCCGGGGCGACCCTGGAGAAGATCGCGACCGTGCCTATGGCCCGGGAAGAACGTTTTATCGGCTCCATGGAACGGGCGGTCGCCAATTCCCTCGAGTCCCTGTCCCGGCTGAGCGGCGAGGAGGTTGTTTCTCTCGGGAGCCGCACCCTGACGACGGGGGATTTGATGGAAACCCTGGAGACTTTTCTTGAGGTGCTCCGCCAGACTTCCGACGGCAGTGATCTTTGGGATCGGGTCGGCGAACGTTTCGACTTCTATGAAGTGCCCGCGCCGGTGACTTTTACGGCATACTACGAGCCTGCCGTGACCGGGAGTCTGGTCAAAACGGACCGTTTTCGCTATCCCCTCTATCAGGTCCCGCCTGAAGTGGCAGCGGGCGGCGCCGCCCATACCCGGGAGGCGATTGACAGCCAGGGAGTTCTGGCCGGCCGCGGCCTGGAGCTGGTCTACCTTGAAGATCCGGTGGAACGTTTCTTTCTCCATATTCAGGGAGCGGGAACGGTTCGCCTGCCGGGGAATCAGCTCCTCAAGGTTCAGTATGACGGAAGCAATGGCCTTCCCTATCGGTCGATCGGGAAAAGTCTGATTGCCGAGGGGAAACTGGAGCCCCGGGAAGGATCCCTGCCGGGGATCAAGAGATACCTCCAGAACCATCCCGAAGAGATGGCTGGGATCATGAACCTGAATGAGCGCTACATCTTCTTTAAAGCCAGTAAGACCGGCACTCAGGGAGTGAACGACGTGGAACTGACCCCTTACCGTTCTCTGGCCACTGATCCGGCCGCCATTCCCATCGGGAGCCTCCTGTTTTACAGTACGTCATTCCCTGAATTTGGTCCCCAGGGGACCCTCACGGGCTGGAGAGAAAAATCGGCTTTTGCCGTGAGTCAGGACGTGGGGGACGCGATTCGGGGGTTGTTCCGGGCCGATATTTTTACCGGAGGCGGCGTGCTGGCGGAAGCGACGGCGGGACACCTGAAGACCCGGGGCAAACTCTACGTACTGCTTTTAAAACCCCGTCCGACGGCAGCGGAGAATGAGATCCCTGGCCGCGGCCGGGAATACAGCCATCGGAACTAGACTGACCCTGAGGTGGCGGCACCCCGTCCCCAAGCGCGCTTTGTGGAGTCTTTTTCCGTCGGTGTTATACTGCCGTCCTCTTTGATGCCTTCTTTGAAGCAGGTGCCGGTCTTTATGGAAGAACCGATTCTCAGTTTCGGCGAGATTCTATACGACGTTTTCCCCGACACCCAGCGCCTGGGTGGAGCGCCGTTCAACTTTGCCTACCACCTCCATGCGTTTCGTCTTCCCTCGATTCTGGTCAGTCGTGTGGGCGACGACTCTTTCGGGCGGCAGATCCGGGGATTTGTTCAGGACAATGTCGGCGGGGAAGGCCTGCAGATCGATCCCCTGCACGGTACGGGCCGGGTGGTGGTGGAAGTGGATGAAGCGGGGATTCCCACTTTTGATATTCTCGATGATGTGGCCTACGACTATATCGCCTACGATAGCGGGGTGGAAAAAATCGTGAAGGCTCCCCCGGCTCTGATCTACTTCGGCACTCTGGCCCAGAGACACGAAACATCCCGGTCCACGCTCAAGAGAGTCATTGCCGAGGCGGGGACACCGATTTGTCTCTACGACATGAATCTGCGGCAGCCTTATTACTCGAAAGAAATTGTGGCGTGGTCTCTGACGGCCTGCCACGCCGTCAAACTCAATGATGACGAACTCGATCTGTGCCGAACCTTTTTCCCCTATGGCGGAGACCGGGAATCGTGGATCGCCGCGCTGATGGAACATTTCAATCTCGATTGGGTCTGTCTGACCCGGGGCGAGGGGGGAAGCGTCTTGTATGGACCGTCCGGTCGTTTCAAAGTTGAGAGCGTTCCCCGCCATGACGTTGTGGACACGGTGGGAGCCGGGGACGCCTACACGGCCATTCTGGCCCTCGGCATTCTCAAAGGGTGGCATCCGGAGACGATTCTTCAGAGGGCCACATCCTTCGCGGGAGCCATTTGCGAAGAGAGAGGCGCCATTCCGCAGGCCGACGATTTCTATGATCCCTACCGCTCCTGGATGGAGGTCCCGGCATGAAATCAAAGAGCCTCTATATTCAAATGATCAGTCTTCATGGTCTGGTGCGGGGCAGGAACCTTGAAATGGGCCGCGATGCCGATACAGGGGGGCAGATCAAGTATGTGCTGGAACTGGCCAAGACCCTGGGAGAGCGTGCCGATGTGAGGCAGGTGGATGTTTTCACCCGGCTCATCAAGGACAAGTCGGTTTCTCCCGATTATAGCCGGCCCGTGGAGCAGCTTTCCGACAAAGTGCGCATTGTGCGCATTCAGTGCGGCGGAACCCGCTATATTCGCAAAGAGCTGCTTTGGCCCTTTTTGGACGAGTATGTGGACAAGACCCTCCGGTTTCTGAAGAAAGAGAACAACCTGCCCGATGTCATCCACGGCCATTACGCCGATGCCGGCAAGATTGCCATGGAACTGTCCAATATTCTGGGCCTCCCTTTTGTCTTTACAGGCCACTCCCTGGGACGCAGCAAGAAGGGCCGGCTCCTGGATGGCGGCATGAGTGAAGAGATGATCAACAAGCGTTTCCGAATTGACCATCGTATTGCCGTGGAGGAGGAGATTCTGGTTCAGGCGGACATGATCATCACCTCCACGAATCAGGAAGTGGCGGACCAGTATGGTCTCTACATTAATCATGGCGTGCCCCCCTATCACGTCATTGCGCCGGGGATTGACCTGACCAAGTTCCACCCCTATTATGACGACATCCTCGGCGATCTGGATGAGGTACAGAAACAGGCGATTATGTCTGTGACATCCAATATGGAACGGTTTTTCCTGGTCCCCGACAAACCGCTTATTCTGGCCCTGAGCCGGCCGGAAAAAAGGAAGAACATCGATGGCTTGATCTCGGCCTACGGCCAGGACAAGGAACTGCAGGCCATTGCGAATCTTGCGGTCTTTGCGGGAATCCGTAAGGATATTGCCAAGATGAACGAAAACGAGCGGGAAGTGCTGACGGAGATCCTGCTCCTCATGGACAAGTATGACCTATACGGGAAACTGGCCATCCCCAAGCAGCACGATTTCGAATACGAGGTCCCGGAACTGTATCGAATCGCCGCAAGGAAGGGCGGGGTTTTCGTGAATCCCGCCCTCACCGAACCCTTTGGCCTGACCCTTCTGGAAGCCGCTTCCTGTGGCGTGCCGATGGTGGCCACCAGCGATGGCGGGCCCCAGGATATCGTCAAGAACTGTCAAAACGGGATTCTCGTCGACCCCACCAACAACAAGGAGTTGGGCCGCGCCCTCAGAAAGATACTCGTCAACCCGGATTTGTGGAAGAAATTTTCCAGCCAGGGGATCAATAATGTGAGACGCCATTATTCCTGGGAAGCCCATGGGGAAAAGTATATGCACGAGGCGGGTAAAGTCGTATCCCGAGGAGAGAAGAGAAGTTTCGATGTACCCAGGGCGGGGGCCATTGGCCGGCGGCTGACCCAGGTGAACAGATTTGTCATTACCGACATTGACAACACATTGATTGGTGATGAGTCGGCTCTGCCCAAACTGCTTGCATTGCTCAAAGAAAGGCGTGGGGAGGTGGGATTCGGCATTGCCACGGGGCGCACCATCGCGTCAGCCCTGGAAGTGCTGGAAGAGAATAAGATTCCCGTTCCCGATGTCATGATCACGTCGGTGGGGGCGGAAATCTACTATGGTGCCGATCTGGTTGCCGATAAGGGCTGGGGGAGCCATATCTCGGCCAAGTGGGACCGAAACAAAATTGAAACGCTCTTGAAGGAGCTGAAATTCGTTGCGCTGCAGGAGGATGAGACGCAGCGGCAGTTCAAATTGAGTTATTATATCGACGGGGTCAGTCTCGATATGCCCGATGCTCTCGCCCGTATACATGCCCGGCTCCTGGAGAACAAATGCCGCTACAACCTGATCTATTCCCATCAGCAATATATTGATATTCTCCCTTACCGTGCTTCCAAGGGGAAAGCGATTCGGTACATCGCGTACAAATGGAACACACCGCTGAGCAATATAATGGTGAGCGGGGACTCGGGTAATGATGAGGAGATGCTGCGCGGTGAAATGCCTTCGGTGGTTGTGGGAAACCATAGCGAAGAGTTGAATGATCTAAAGGGGGCGCGGAACACATTCTTTTCCAGCCATGATTATGCTGCCGGGATTCTGGATGGCATCTTGCATTATCAATTTCTGGAGACCGGGAGATGAAAAGGACAGCCTTTACCGATTTGGTGAGCCAGGACGCGGTGAAAGATCTTCACGCTTTCATAGGCAAACTCATTGAGGGAGAGAAGACCTACCTTCTGCGCAACGACATCCTTGTTGCCCTTGAGGCCTATGAACTGAGTACCGGCAGCTGCCAGAGGTTTAAAGAAAATTCGTTGAACGCGTTTTTGAGAAAGGTCCACGAGATCATTGTCATGGATCGGTTTGTCGTGGTGATTCACCGGTATCAAATGGCCAAGGACCGATTCTACAAGATCGCCTACGATGGGTCCTCTCTCACGGCGATTGAAGAGATCCCCATCGAGGAACTCCTGGATATCCGGGATCGGTATGTCCTGCCGACCAACGGCGACAATGAAACCCGATTGAAGATCGATTTCATGCCCTTCTACGACTATTCTCCCCTGATTCGCGACGCGAAGAACGTTGGCCGGGGGATCGAGTTTTTGAGTCGGCACCTTTCGAGCGCCATCTTTCACCGTCCCGAGAAGTGGAACAGCAAACTTTTTGAATTTCTCAAGATTCACTCTCTCGGCGGAAAGCAGCTTCTCATTAATGGAACAAGGATCAAGGATCTGGACACACTGATTGAACGACTGGACAAGGCGGTGGAGGGGCTTCAGGAGAGAGGCCCGGCCTTAACAACGGCGGGGATGCGCAAAGAGCTGCGGCAGCTCGGTTTTGAAGCTGGCTGGGGAAACACGGCGGAGCGGATTCTGGAAACCATGTCCCTTCTTCTCGATCTTTTTGAAGCGCCCGATAACCGGACGCTGGAGGCCTTCATTGAAAGAATTCCCATGGTGGCCCATGTGGCCGTGATCTCTCCCCACGGTTTTTTCGGGCAGGAAAATGTCCTGGGCAAGCCCGATACCGGCGGCCAGGTGGTCTATATCCTGGACCAGGTCAAAGCGCTGGAACGATACCTGGCGGAAAGCCTGCGATTCGCCGGGGTCGATATGGATCCGAAAATTATCGTCGTGACCCGATTGATTCCGGAAAGTGAGAACACCACCAGTCATATCCCGCTGGAAAAGATTCACAACACGGAGAATGCCTGGATTCTCAGAGTGCCCTTCCGGGATAAGAACGATGAGGTGGTTGATTACTGGATCTCCCGTTTCTGGGTCTGGCCCTATTTGGAAAAGTTTGTGTATGAAACGAAAGAGGCCCTGCGGGTTGAGCTCGGCCGCCAACCCGATTTGATCATCGGCAATTATTCCGATGGCAATCTTGTCGCCTCCCTCCTGTCGGAAGAAACGGGGGTCATCCAGTGCAACATCGCTCACGCTCTGGAAAAATCGAAATACCTTTTTTCCGATCTCTACTGGCAGAAAATGGAGAGTGACTACCACTTTTCCCTGCAGTTTACCGCCGATCTGCTCTCCATGAATATGGCTGATTTTATCGTGACCAGCACGTTCCAGGAGATTGCGGGCACCGCTTACGACCGCGGGCAGTATGAATCGTACAAGTATTACACCATGCCCGGATTCTGCCAGGTCTCCGGGGGAATCAATCTCTTCCACCCCAAATTCAACGTCATTTCTCCCGGTGTGGACGAGACGGTCTATTTCCCCTATTTGGAAAAGAGCCGACGAGACAGCAATGAGACGGAGAGATTGACCCATCTCCTCTTGGCGGAAGAGGGGGAGGAGATTTTCGGCACACTGGAAAACCCCGAAAATGTACCCATATTTACCATGGCCCGCCTCGACAAGATCAAGAACATCAGCGGTCTGGTTGAGTGTTTCGGAGCCGCCGGGGACAAAGGGGCGGGCTTTAATCTGATTGTTGTAGGGGGCAAGGTCGACCCGGATCAAACCGACGATCCCGAAGAGCGGGAGGAGATTCTCCGGATGCACCGGCTCATTGAGACCTGCAATTTGTCGGGCAGAATCCGGTGGTTTGGAATGCAGCTGCCCAAGGCCGACACGGGGGAGATCTATCGCATCATCGCCGATCGCAAAGGGATCTTTGTCCAGCCGGCGCTCTTTGAAGCCTTTGGCCTTACCGTTCTGGAAGCCATGGCCTGCGGGCTGCCGGTCTTTGCCACCCAGTTTGGCGGCCCTTCCGAGATCATCCAGCACGGTGTCAACGGTTTCCTCATCAACCCGACCCGCCATGATCAGCTTCAAGAGCAGATTTTCGGTTTCTTTGAGGGGGGCGGAGACGGGTCACTGACGTGGAAACATATCTCCAATAACGCCATCAAGCGGGTCGCCGAGCGCTTCACCTGGGGCCACTACAGTGAAAAACTGCTTCGGCTGACGAAGCTTTACGGTTTCTGGCGGTATGCCGTGACCAACGAGGAAAAGAAGAAAATGAAGATTTACTCCCAGACCCTGTACCACCTGCTTTACAAGCAGCGGGTTGGGGAGCTTTTTCAGTAACCTTCCGGTAACCTCCGGGCTAGATCAGCTTGTTCAATGCGTATTCGATGATTCCCGTGGCCCCCTGTTTCAGAAGGGCGGGAATC
>CAYUBU010000416.1:0-5047 GCA_964443105.1 uncultured Nitrospirota bacterium | reverse complement strand
CAGGTAAAGCCTACAACATTCTCAGGGGCAAGAAGGTGACACGTCCTGTGCGGAGCTGACCCGACGCGCCACCCGCTGGGTCGAAACCGGCCAGATAAGCTGACAGCCAGGGATCCTCCGTCACTCTCCTTGGCACCCCGCTGCCCCGTGCTTGGGCATAGGGCCACTTAGTCAATTTCGACCTCAAAAACGTGGATTTAAGGCAGAAAACGGATCTTCTAAAGAAGAGTATTCTTTATCCTCAATGAGTTAGCTTGGTCCGACCCCAAGAAGCCCAAGAAGCAAGAAGCACGACCCCAAGAAGCAACAAGAAGCAAGAAGTCTGGCATTGCCGCATCATCGAGCATGAAGACAATGAGATGATGCGGCCCTACCTTGTCGGAGCCGGAAGGTAGCTCATTCACCCGTGCTCCAGGCACATTTTGAGGTTCTCGGGCAGATCGGGCGTCGCGCTTTCGGGTAGCCCCCCTTTTTGTATCCAGGGTCCCATCGGATAGACCATGATGGCTATGCGCCTTGCAAATGGGGCGCTCTTGAATTACAATTCCATGTGCGGTGAAACCTCAACCACTGTAAATCTATTTCGTAACCCCATGATAGACAACCGATACTGGTAATTTGAACAAATCGATAAGGAGAGGAGAGATGATGAAATGCTTATTCGCCGTTGTTCTCACAACAATACTGTCTTTTAACCCTGCTTATGCCGAAGATATGCCATCGTTGGAAGAAGAAGCAGACAGGGTCAGTTACAGCGTCGGGTACCAGATGGGGGGAGACATGAAGCGGCAGAAAGTGGAACTCAAGCCGGAAATGCTTGTCAAAGGTATTCAGGACGCATTAAAGGGTGGCGAACCCTTGATGAGCCAGGAGGAGATGAAAAAGACCCTCGTGGAGCTGAAAAGAAAGATCGTTGCGGCCCAGCAGGAACAGAAGAAGAAGACGGGCGAGAAGAATCTCGCAGACGGGAAGGCCTTCCTTGCGGAGAACGGGAAGAAGGAGGGCGTTACAACCACAGAGAGCGGTCTGCAATACAAGGTGCTCAAAAAGGGAGAGGGCGTGGCGCCGACGGTGACCGACACTGTCACGGTTAACTACCGGGGAACGCTCATCGACGGAACCGAGTTTGACAGCTCATACAAAAGAGGAGAACCGGCCACCTTCCAGCTGAACCGTGTCATCAAGGGATGGACCGAAGGGCTCCAGCTCATGAAACCGGGGGCGAAGTACCAGCTCTTCGTCCCCCCGGGGCTCGCTTACGCTGACCGCGGTGCCGGTCAGCGTGTCGGACCCAATAGCATGCTCATCTTCGAGGTGGAGCTGATTTCTGTCAAACCGGCAGAGTAGATACGGGGCGAGAAAAGGGGCCTGGGGGGCTGTTGAAGAAGTCCATTATTCTATTCAATAGCTACAGGTCCGAGTCGACGCTGACCGTAGACGTGCGGTAACGCCAAGAAATATCTTTGGGATCTCTCCTGGGCCACAGAAAGCTTATAACGAATAGGCGGAAACCGCCGGTCTGTTTCACAACAATTGTGAAAAAGTGGCGGTTTTTTTGTGCCGTCTTTTTAGCCCGGACATTGCATGAGTGATCGTCATGAGGTCGTAGAAGCACCGTAGGCAACGGGTGCCAGGCAGGCCTGCCTGGCACCCCGTTGCCCCGTACTTGGGCGTAGGGCCACCTAGTCAATTTCGACCCCAAAAACGTGGCTTTAAGACCAGAAAACGACTCTTCTTAAGAAGAGGATTCTTTATTCTCAATGAGTTAGGATGGTCCGACCCCAAGAAGCAAGTCAGCTAATGTGTGCTGTGCGAGCGTCGCTCGGCTCGGGCCCCCGGCCGGCATGCCCCGGAAGAGGTGCCCGACTGAATACCGGACTCAGTGGCCGAAGTGGCCGGAATACCCATTTGGCTCGAGATGAAACAGGCAGACAACACTCACGAGCAACTTGAGAAGTAACTGACCCGCCTGCGCGAGCGTCTGGCGCGCTTGGAACCTCTGTCCACTCGGACGGAGGCGGCCGAGGCGGAGTTGTCCCGTTTCTTCGTCCAGTCTCTCGACATGCTGTGCATTGCCGGTCTTGATGGGTACTTCAAGAAGTTGAACCCGGCGTGGGAGAGAACTTTGGGATGGACCCTGAAAGACCATTCTCATCGTCGATGATCACCCCGTGCTGCGCCGCGGGCTGATCTCATTGATCGAAAGCGAGCCCGACCTCGCGGTCTGCGGGGAAGCCTCCACGTGTCCGGCAGCGTTCGCGGCCATCGGGCAGCACAAACCGGACCTGGTCGTCGTCGATCTCGGACTCGAGGACTGTGAGGGCCTGGATCTGATCAAGGACATGAAAACACACCACCCGAACACCCCTGCCTTGGTGCTCTCCATGCACGATGAATCCCTCTATGCTGAGCGTGCCTGTCGGGCCGGCGCTCGCGGCTATGTCAGCAAACAGCAACTGGACGACACGGTGCTAATCGCGATCCGCCGTCTGCTTAACGGCGAGATGTACCTGAGCGAGAAAATGGGGGCACGGTATGCTGAAAAATTCCTCGGTGGACGAAAGCTGCAAGAAGACTCGCCCCTGGCCGTGCTCACCGACCGCGAACTCGAAGTGTTTCGATTGATCGGCCAGGGCCAGGGCACCCGCCAGATCGCAAAACGCCTGCATCTGAGCATCAAGACGATTGAATCCTACCGGGCACACATCAAACAAAAACTGACGATCCCGTCCGGGGCGGAGCTGACCCAGCGGGCCACCCACTGGGTCGAAACCGGCCAGATAAGCTGACAGCGAGGGATCCTCCGTCAGTGTTTCTGGGGTCCCGATCGTTCCGGGATCGGCTGTAAAGCCGCTCGCGCACCTACCCGCGGCGGTGCTTGCCTCTTCCTCCCTCCGTATAGAGGTTTCCCCCATGCCAAAAACAGGGTGTCGCCCCGATGCGCCCGCAGCTCTCCTGCGGTATTCTTGTGTCAGAATTCGGAGTCGACACATGGTCATGCGGGGCAAAAGCTCTCCACTGAAACCACAAGCCAGGAGGCGCATCCTCCTCATCGACGATCTTCCCCTTGTGCGGCGGGGTTGGTCGCGCTGATCGAGAACGAACCCGATCTCCTGGTTGGCGCCGAGGCCGCCACGCACCGGGAAAGACTGGACGCGATCGTCTCCTCTAGTCCCGACCTGGTCATCACCGATCTTTCACTTTAGCGGCCGGCCATAGGGGATTCCCCTATGGAAAAAACAGGGCGTCGCCCCGATGCGCCCGCGGCTCTCCTGCTGTATTATGGTGTCAGAAAGGGAACCGACAAATCGTCATGCGGGGCAAAAGCTCTCCACTAAAACCACAAACGAGGAGACGAATCCTCATCATCGACGATCATCCCCTCGTGCGGCGGGGGTTGATCGCGCTGATCGAGAACGAGCCCGATCTCTCCGTTTGCGCCGAGGCCGCCACGCACCGGGAAGGACTGGACGCGATTTTCTCCTCCAGACCGGACCTGGTCATCACTGATCTTTCACTCAAGGAAGGCCAAGGCTTTGACATCGTGAAGGAAATCCGGTTGGGACATAAACATCTGCCGGTGCTGGTCCTTACCATGCATGATGCACCCATCTATGCCGAAAGCGCCTTTAAAGCCGGCGCCAGCGGTTACGTTACAAAGCAGGAGATGAGCGAGACTGTACTGATCGCCATCCGCTGTGTGCTGGGCGGCGAGAAGTACGTGAGTCCGAAGATCAGGGTAGCTCCCGCCCGCAGGTAGCCGCCCGAACCACCTGCGCCGGTCGTTCCGCCGCCAGCCAACTTCCCCGCCCCGCCATTCTTGCAAGCGTGAAAAACACCACGGTTTCTTAGGAACATCATCGAGTTACCGGCCACCATAGGGGATTCCCCCATGGTCCGTATAGGGGTTTCCCCTATGGAAAAATCAGGGTGCCGCCCTGATGCGCAAACCGAACTCCTGCGTTAGATTGGGTCATGAGAGAATTCCGAGCATTTACAGTGCGCCTTGCGACGAGACGCACGCCGATCAGGAAAAGAGAAACAGGATGGCTGCTAAAACATTCAACGTGAAAGCAGTTAGGAAACAGATGTAAGAAGTGTGCCACCCACGGGATCGCCATTGCTGTTCATTGCGCTCTGCTTACAGGGAAGAGCGCGGCGACGGAAATCAATGTCACTTGGCCGGGTCCGTCCTTGGGTTTAAGCCTTAATGGGGCTTTCCCATCGAGCGAGCCAGGTATCCTAAGGTGAGACATTAAGTTTTTGTGGTGAAGACCTTATGGTTCATTGGAAGCTTCTTTAACAGGAGAAGACCCCATGAAAAGGAAAAGACCCCAATTGAAGACCCACTCCTGGGGAGGCACATTTGGCTTGATCGCGCTCTTCTTGTCGCTGCTGCTCTCCCTGACACCATCGGCGCAAGCGAAAAGAGAAATCGGGCCCGAAACGCGTTTTTCGCCCAGTGAAGGCCAACCGCTCTTTCCGGCTGGGAACCTGAACGTGTTCAAACAATACATCATCGACTTTGATCTATCGGAGAGGGTCGGAAAAACCACCGGGATCAATCTTGGTTTTACCTCGGTCGAATTTGGCGGCGAGCTCTCGGCCGGCGTCGGAGCGGCCTTTGGACTCGAGGTCGGCCTCAATTTCGGCGGCAATGCCGACTTTGACCTCGGTTTCCAGCCCACCATCACCCTGCCGGACAAATATCCTTATGATAGCCCGATCCCGCTCACGGTTTCGGAAGGATTTCTCCCCGACTCGCATTTTACCACGACCTTTCCCCCTCTCGGCAAGGCATACGCGGACCTCGTTTTTCACCTGGAGGCCGATCTGGATGCAACGGCCTGCGTCTTCGGGTGCGTAGGCTTTGACGCTCTGCTTTCGACCTGCGCACTCCCCCCGCTCCCGGTTTCGGGAGTGAAATTGTTCAATTTATCCAAGCGCGTCGACCCTGCTCTGGACGCGGACGCTTATTGCAGCGTCGAACTCGCTTCCTTCAACCGCGGAGACGACAATACGTTGAGGATGATCAACGTGGCAGCCA
>CAYUBU010000415.1:0-5034 GCA_964443105.1 uncultured Nitrospirota bacterium | reverse complement strand
GGCGCTGTCGGAAAAGAATCCCGTCGAGGCGCTCCGTCTGGCCGATCAGGCGATAGGGATCGAACCGAGGGAGGCCATGTTCTACGGAGTCAAAGGTGACGCAAAAGTTATGCAGGAAAACTACCGGCGGGCCCTCGGCTATTATGACGAGGCGGTCCGGCGAAATAACCAGTTCTTTCAATTTATCCTGCAGCGCGGCCTGGTAAAGGAGAAACTGGGTGACTACGGGGGCGCCAGGGCCGATCTGGAGCAGAGCCTTACCCTATTTCCCACGGCCTACGCCCATTATTCTCTGGGGAACATCGGGCTTCGGAGCGGCCAGAAGAATGCCGCTCTGGAACACTACCGGCTGGCTGCATCCTCCAATTCGGAGGTGGGCAAGGCGGCGGCCATGAGCCTCGCCCGGCTCGAACTGCCTGAGAACCCGGGCGCCTATATTGCGGTTAAGCGGTCTCTCGACCAGAGCGGCTACCTCGTGGTATCCATAAAGAACCAGTCCCCGGTGCCGGCCAAGAATATCGCCGTGGCGATCGGGATCTTCAATGAACAAGGTGCTCTTGCCGATGAAAGAACCGCCTACTTCCGGAAAACCGTGGCTCCCGGTCAGGTCTCGTCTCTTTCGACCCGGATCGGGCCTTTCGCCGATACCGCTGGATTACGGACCATCAAAGTTAAGGTTGTCGGTGCGGCCGTGGCAGAGTAGGCCGGAATTCCAGCTCGTCATTCCCGCGAAAGATCCTCTGGTGCATGACGAAAAACAATTTGATTTCAAACAGTTAGGTCTATCTAAATGCAAATCCACATTAAATGTGTCTTTTGAAGAAAATTGGGCGCTATGGACGGCGTGGCAAACGGCGTCGGACTCTTACGCCATCGTCGATTTCGTCGTTGGGATGGGCGATAACGATTTCATCGACCGATACACCGGAGAGAACCTCAGCCGTGAAACCGCTGCGATGACCCACCGAGACTTTTCGGAGCCGGGCTTTCTTCTCTTCTACGACAAAAACAGCCCAGCCGCTTCCTTGGCGAAAAAGTGCACTGGTGGGAACCTGAAGCACGTCGCTCCCCTCCCAGAGAATAAAGCCGGCGTCCACCCGGTATCCGTCGCCGAGCCGGGCCCACGTTTTTGCAGGCGACGTGATGTGGACAATCACCCAGACCCGCTGTTCTTCAACGCCAAGGGCGGAGATTTTGGTAAACCCGCCGGGTTCCACAGTCACTACACTCCCCGCGAGGGGTGTCTCGCCGCCCCACCGGTCGATGACCACCGCCATACCGGGCTCAATACGCACGGCATCGGCGGAGAGCACGTCCACCTCCACCTCTAAAGCCCGGGGGTCGCCGACCTCCATGAGGGGCTCACCCTGATTGACCACCCCTTCACTCTCCCGTTGAATCTTGAGTACTTCGCCGGCCACCGGGGCTCGCAGGGTTACCACTTCTGAAAGGACCGAGGCCTGATCGGCGGCAGAATATTTTAGTGCCGTTCGGGCCAACTCCAGATCAAAGCGCGCCACCTTGACCCCAAACTGCGCGGAACGGTGGTTCGCTCCGGTTCTCATCGCCTCCGTTTCGGCCCGGTCGACCTGTTCCTGAGAGGCAAAACCTTGCTCGTAGAGGCTTGCGATACGGGCCAGTTCGGTGCGTGCCAGATCGGCATCGGCTTCCGCGGCCTGGGCTCCCGCCTCTGCTCTTTTCAAGGCGGCCTGGGCGGCGGCCACCCGGGCCTCGGCTTCGGCGCGACTCCGGGGATCAAGGACTACGGAGCGCAAAGGCTCGATTTCAATGACGGGATCCCCCTGGGCCACCGGGTCTCCGGCATCGAGCTCAATACGGCGAAGATACCCCGCAATCGGTGCCGATATGACAAAGCGGCCAATCACACGGGTCTTCCCCTCTTCCCGGACGATTTCCCGCATCGTCTTCTTGACCACCGCCTCCGTATCCACCAGGACCGGTCTCGGCCGCAGGCCGTAGGCGATGATCAGTGCAACCAGGGCAACCAGCAACAATAGTTTAATCCAACGATGTCGCTGCATCACGCTTATTCCTTGGTCTTCAAAACCGCCACCAGATCAAGGCGGTCGAGCTTTCGCCGCACGATGAATCCCGAGATCGCCGCGGAGATCAGGACCACGATGGCCGCAAAGGCGTAGGTGCTTCTTTCCAGCACCAGGGGGATCCGGTAGAGCTCGGACTGGATGTTCATGATGAGATAGGCGCACAATCCCCGGCCGATCAGAAATCCCAGGGGAATGGCCGCCAGGGTGAGCACCCCCAGTTCGCCCAGGAGGATATAGGAGATTTCACCCCTTGTAAACCCGAGAACCCGTAAACTGGCCAGTTCGCGGCTCCGCTCCGAAAGGGCAATCCGGGCACTGTTGTAGACCACGCCAAAGGCCACCGACCCCGACAGGATCACAATAAAAAACGTAAAGATGAGAATTGATTCGGCCATGGTTTCATAAAAGCTTTTGATAGCGTCTTCCCGGACCACTGTCCCAGCGACCCGGGGCATCTCCCGCAAGGCGGCAAAGATATCGATTTCCCGGGCGGTGTCAGCCGCCAGATAAACGCCCGATATGGCATCCCCCTCCCCCATGAGCCGATTCAGGGCGCCGCGGCGCATGTAGGCCGATACGCCGATAAACTCGCTGACCAGGGCCACCACGGGGACCTCCTGCACCGCCCGGTTCCCCTCCAGGATTTCGACCGTCAATATGTCTCCTGGACCTGCCCCCAGCAACTTGCCGAGGTAGTCGGTGAGCACCAGTCCGTCGGCCGGCAACCGAATGGTCACCAGATCGGTGTCCAGGAGCCGTCTCAGCCGGCCTCCCGGTTCCACGCCCTGTATGGCCGTGCGATACTCGCGGTGGCCAAACCGGAGTCTCACGGGAACCGCCCTGAAGGGTTCCCCATAGGATACGCCATTGAGGCTCTGCAATTCGTACAAGGCACGGTAGGAGGTGGGCTCCACAAAAGAGACCGACATGGTTTCCCGCTGAGAGAGCCCGAACTGCACCTTGACCATGAAATCGATGGCATCCTCCTGGAAGCTGCCAAGCATCAGGATGGAACAGGCAAAAGCAATGCCGATGATCGAAAGGAGCGACTTGACCGGCCTTCTCTCCAGATGACGGGCAATCATCCGCGTGGGCTGTGAAAAAAAACGCTTCATGCCGATCCGTTCAATCAGGGTCTCCCGGTAATTCACCGGCGGTTCGGGCCGCATGGCCTCTGCCGGCGGCAGCATGGCCGCGCCCCGGACCCCCTTGTAGGTTCCGAGGGCGGCGGCCGCGAGTGTCACCAGGCAGGAAACGAGGGCCACCTCAAAACCGAGGCGGTACTCAAGAAAAGGAAAGCGAAAGAACTCCATGTACAGGCGACTCATGCCGTGTCCGAGCCAGGCCCCGGCCGTCACGCCCAGAACCAGGCCCAACAACACCACAAGAAAAACCAGCTTCATGTAGTGTGTCCCGATTTCTCTGTTGCTGTATCCGAAAGCCTTGAGGGCGGCGATCTGCTCCCGCTGGGTATTGACAAGGCGGGTAATCACCACATTGAGGAGAAATGCCGCAACGGCCAGAAAAATAAGTGGTATAATCGCGGCAAATTTTTCCAGCCCCTTGAATTCCTGGGATAGGTATTTGTGGGAAAGCTGGTCCTCACGGCCGTAGGTGCCCTGCCCCCCATAGCGCTCCAGGAGTTCATCAAGACGGTCAATCGTATCCTGCTGTGATGCCCCGGTCGACTGGCTCAGTACAATGTTATTGAAGGCGCCTTCCATGTCGTAGGCGGTGCTCAGGGGTGTAAGAGCCATCCAGAGAACGCCGTATCGGGCATAGTCGGGAAAGATGGCACCGGGACGGATCTCATAAATGAACTCAGGGGAAAGGGCGATCCCCACGATGGTGAGACGCTTTCGCTTTCCGTTGATGGTCACACTCAAATGGTCCCCCGGCGAAAATCCATGGGCGCCGGCAAAGGCTTCGCTCACCACCACTTCATCGTCCCGGCCCGTCTCCACCATCCGCCCCTGCCGCAGGTAGAGCCGATTGATCAGCGGCTCACCCACATCGGGGATGGAGACCAGCAGTCCCGTCACAGGGTCGGGGAAATCGTCAACATCGATATTCGCGGCGGCAATGACGCGCATTTCCACCTGATCGACCCCTGGGATGTCCCGGATGGTGCTATCCAGGTTTCGGGGGGCCCGCTTCAGGGAGCCGAAGATTTCGGCAAACCGATACTCCTGGTAGAAGGTGGCCTGCGTCAAGCGGAGGGAATCGACGGTGCTGAAGGACATGACGAACGTGGCCACACCGCCGGCGATGACGACGGCGATGGCCAGGGCTTGGCCCCGCATGCCCCACAGGTCGCGCCACAATTTTCGATCGATGGCTCTCATGGGTTACCAGTGAAGTTCCTTGGGTGATTTCTTGCTGGCGTTCTCCCGAACCTCGGCAATCAGGCCATCGCTTAACCGGATGACCCGATCGGCCATATCGGCGATATCCGAGTTGTGGGTGATGACCACCGTGGTGGTCCCCAACTCCCGGTTCACTCGGTCCAGCGCTTCCAGCACCACAATACCGGTGGTCGAATCGAGGGCCCCCGTCGGCTCGTCGCAGAGGAGAACAGCGGGGTTCTTCGCAATAGCCCGGGCGATGGCCACCCGCTGCTGTTGTCCGCCCGAGAGTTGTGCGGGAAAGTGGTCCAGGCGGTCTTCCAGGTTGACCAGTGCCAGGGCTTCCTCCGGCTGCATCGGTTTCTTTGCAATCTCCGTCACCACCGCCACGTTTTCCCGGGCCGTGAGACTGGGAATAAGGTTGTAGAATTGAAAGACGAAACCGACATAGAAGCGTCGGTATTCGGTGAGTTCGTGATCCGTGGCTTTTGTGAGTTCTCTCGCCTCATAGGTGACCGAACCGGCCGTCGCCGTATCCAGCCCGCCGAGAATATTCAAAAGTGTCGACTTGCCGCTGCCCGACGGTCCCAAAAGAACAACCAGTTCTCCGGCATAGAGCGCCA
>CAYUBU010000414.1:0-4333 GCA_964443105.1 uncultured Nitrospirota bacterium | reverse complement strand
CAAGGATCGGATTGTGCAGCGCGAAGTGGTGAGCGCGGAGCGCGTCCAGGCACCGCCAACAACGATAGAGTACAAGAAGGCCAAGCGCAGCGGCCAGGCCAGTTACTCCAAGTACATCGATGACGGCAAGTGGGATGGCTACACACCGCCGCCGTTGCCGAAGGAATAGGGAGGAGTTGTAGAAAGAGAATGTCCAATATCGCATCACCCGCCTGAGAAGGGGCGCCCGACCGCTTCCGAGGGCATCCTTGGTACGGGCAAATGGTTGGCGGGGCCTTCGGCCCTGGATGTCTATATGGGGCCGAAGTGGAAAATCGGCGCACTGTTCCAGCATTACTGGGACTTTGCCGGTGACGACGACCGCTCCGATGTGAACATGACAAACCTTCAGTACTTTATATTCTATAGCATTGATGAGACCACCTCGATCGGTGCCGCTCCGAACATCATTGCCAACTGGGAACAGGACAGTGACAACACCTGGACCGTGCCCATAGGCCTCGGTATCAGCAAGACGGTCCAAAGGGGCAAGGTGCCTGTCCGCTTCGGCGTTGAGGTGCATTACTCCGTGATCACGCCCGACGACACCCCCGGTGCCGAGTGGGATTTTCGGTTCTATTTTATACCCGCAGCTCCGGCGGCACTGTTTAAGTGGATGCAGTAGGGGTCGGGAATAGAAGGCAGAAGGCAGAATCCAAAGGAATGAAAAACAAAAATAGTCGAGCCCTCAAACCCGAAAAATAGCCGAGGCATCTTGCCTCGGAAGTCAGGCAGGATGCCTGACCTATTTCCATTATCTAAGTACCGAGATTCCGGGACAAGCCCGGAATGACATTCACCGGCAAGGCCTCATGGCAGTGGTTTTGTCACTCTTGTGAATATAGCGGTCTCATGAAGGCATTTACAACTATGAAAGGAGAATATCATGAAAACTTTATGTGTCTCATTGGTAATCCTGTTGGCAACGGCCTCTCTCGCGGTGGCTGGTATTTCTGTAATGGACAAACTGGACCTTGCTGCAGGACAAGAAGACGTGAAGGCGGGTGTGCAAACGGTATGCGTAGATGGCCAGAAGTTCGTGTTGACCTATGGATGGGCAGCAAAGGGCACGGCCAAAGGAACCGGCGCAGGTGGCGGTGTCAGCGTAATTCAAGTGTATGAAGAGAGAGACGGAAAAGTGGTCCCGGCCAAGTGTAGATAGGACTGCGATTCCGATCCGGGTACGGGCCGTACCCGAATTCACATACCTCCCCCTTTTCTAAAGGGGGATGGAGGGGGATTAGATAATAATGTAATCTCCCCTAGCCCCTCTTTAGTAAAGAGGGGGACTATCAGGCAAGGTGCCTGACCTCTTGTCTGGAAAGAAATGCCGGCATTGCAGCCGGAATGACATTAACGAGCAAAACCTCATGGCAGTGGTTTTTGTCACTCCTGTGAATACAGGAGTCTCGTTTTTAAAAACTGAGATTCCGAAACACGTGTCAGGTGAGAAGCCTGACCTGTCATAGTCAATGAGGTGATGGAGTGCTGGGTTGAACTTCAAGAATAGCAAAGCTTGTGGTTTTCCTGGTGCTTTAGAATCACATCATTATAACTTATTGAGATATATCGGTTTTCTCGCAGATAGAGGATGGGGATGTGTCATTTTGACTTAGTACACAATGTTTGGTATATTTATTCATAGCTATGGGTATTGTGACCAAAAAAATAGGTAATAAGGTATACGCCTACCTCGTCAACCGGGAAGGAAAGAGAGTAGTCCATAAATACCTGGGCTCCATCAACGATCCCCACGTTGAGAAAATGATAATCGATCAAAAGGAGACGACCTCTGTACCGGAACGGTTCCGTTCACTTTTCTGGGATACGAATCTCCATAATATCCAGGTCAAAGAGCACGCAAGATATGTCATAGAAAGGGTGCTCGAATTGGGCAATCTGGATGCCCTGAACTGGCTCCAGAGGGTCTATACGGTACAGAACATTCTGGATGTACTGAACACGAGCCGGGCCTTGAGTGAGAAGTCGCGTCTTTTTTGGAAGTTATGGTTTGGGGTTGAGGATGCATAGAGGGTGTTTGCCGGAGCCAGGCTGGGCGGTTCTGGAAAATCTTAAAGAGATGGTTGCAAAACAGAAGGCGGTATTGGCGGGTGGAACCGCGCTCGCTCTCCAGATAGGGCATAGAATTTCTTATGACCTGGATTTCTTCTCCAATCAGGATTTTCAGACCGAGTCGCTTATTTCAGACATAAGAAAAAGCGGGGTTCCCTTCCAGGTGATATCAGAAGCAGAAGGTACACTCATGGCGGAAGTGGGAGGGGTGAAGGTTTCATTATTTAAATACGAGTATGAGTTTATGGAAAAGACAATTCCTTTTCAAGGAATTGAATTAGCGGGGATTATGGACATTGCTGCAATGAAAGTGATAGCCATCAGCCAGCGGGGGACCAAAAGAGATTTTGTCGACCTCTATGTAATTTTGCAGGAGATGCCTTTTCACAGAATAGCAGAGCATATGATCAGACGCTTTGGCAAAGAAAGAATAAACCCGGTGCACATAGGGAAGTCCCTCGTCTACTTCTCAGACGCCGACTCTGACCCGGAACCCGCTTATTTGAAAGGTAAAGAGTTGGATTGGGAAAGAATTAAGAGATTTTTCAGAGGCCATGTCAAGCAGTGCGTGCTTGATTTGGAACGCTCTTTTCACTGTTCGAATCCTTGAAGTAGGGAGTAGTGGAGTGAAGGAGGAATAGAAATAGCAATACTCCTGGACTCGAATACTCCATTAAGTAAATAGCCGAGGCATCTTGCCTCGGGTGTCAGGCAGGATGCCGGACCTGTTTTCTTGTTTGGGGGGCCCACCATTACCTCCCCCTTTTCTAAAGGGGGATCGACCCCGTTAGAAGTTTCACAGATGGAATTGGTAGAGCGGGAAACGTTAGAAATGGAGGACCCAACGAGACTTCTAACGGGGCTAACCCCTCTTTAGAAAAGAGGGGAACTGTCAGGCAGGATGCCTGATTTGTTTTCTGAGATTGTCACTCCTGCGCATGCAGGAGTCTCGTCCTTAAAACCGAGATTCCGGGACAAACCCGGAATGACAAAGGGCAGATAACCGCGGAATGACAGCCGTTTTTGTCATACTTTTTTTGTCACTCCTGTGCATACAGGAGTCTCAAGAAAATAGCCGAGGCATCTTGCCTCGGATGTCAGGCTGGAAGCCTGACCTATTCCCTTGATAGATAGGTTTATGATAGGATCTGCGAATGCAAATCAAGCTTCGATTTTGTCTCGCCGCAATATTGTTAATCTCGGTGTCTCTTGTCGCATCCCCGGCGCAGGCCGATTGGATCAACTTCTCCGGTGCGGAGAATGCACGCAATATTGCTGAAATATATATAGAAGAGGATCATGTCAAACTGATTCTCGAGGTTTACGTCGGCGACTTGGAGCTCTTCGAGGAATTGCTACCGAACGATATGTTCCAGGAACCCATTCCTGGAAGACCGGGCGCCGAGGAACGCCTGAAGGTCTTTTCCGAAAACACCTTCCAGTTCAAAACCGATGACGGCGAGAATCTCCCTGCCGGGCTGGAAATCGTCGAGCCGAGATTGCGCAAGGAAAGGCCGTCACCTTTTGCGGGTATGCTCAACCCCTACACCCGGCAACCCATTCCGGGTCCGCCGGAAGACAAAAGGGTATTGTACGCAGAACTTGTCTATCCATTCAAATCGAAACCTCAGCAACTGACCATCATCCCGCCTCTTGGCGATAGAGGTGTGGCAGCAGCATCCATAGGGTTTACCACCTATCACAAGGGTGCGCCTATCAATAACTTCAATTATCTGTCTGAACGATCCACGCTTCATCTGGACTGGGACGATCCCTGGTACTCGCAATACGATAAGAAAGCCCTGAAGCGGTGGCAGAAGGGAGGCGTCATGTCCTTCCTCTATATTGAACCGTACGAGGTGCGGCACGAGGTGCTGGCCCGCGTGAAAGACCTGGAAGCCTGGATCGATTTCGATCTGCGCGGCGATGAGTTCATTGAAGAAGATGAAAATGAGTTATTGAAGAAGCAGGTGGGTGAGTTCCTGCTGAAACACAACCAGGTCCGGATCGACGGAATGCCCCTTCGGCCGATCCTCGATCGGACCGCCTTCGTAAAATACTCCATGACGGGCTCTCAGTTTCTTGAAAAGCCGGAGCGTTTACCACTGAATACCGCCATGGTGGGGGTGATTCTCACCTATATTACAGAGGGTATCCCTCAAGAGGTGACGGTGGATTGGGAGCTCTTCTCAGACCGGATACAGAAGGTGCCGACCAATGC
>CAYUBU010000413.1:0-4766 GCA_964443105.1 uncultured Nitrospirota bacterium | reverse complement strand
GATCCTCGCCTTCCTCCGGGTCCTTCTTCTCGGCGCCCTCATTGCTTGTGTGTTCGGGATCAGCTACAGGAGGGGCGGCGGGATGAGTGCGTCCCTCTTCAAGACAGCGGGACAGACGGGCCTGGTACTCATCCTCCTTGGCCTCTTTTGCGCCACACCGCCCCGGGCGGTCGCCGCCGAGTTCCCGCCCCAGCAGCTGCTCGACCAGCTCAGGAATCGTTTGATGGAGCGGCCCGATTGTTTTCCCCAATGTGCAGACAGCCCAAAAATGCGGCTTGAAGTCAGTGCCCATCGTCTCGTCGCACGAATGGAAGTCCATGCCCTGGAGCACACGGCGGTCCCCCTGCCGGGCTCGCTGGAGCAATGGCTCCCGAATCGGGTGCTCTTGAACGGGGCTCCCGCAGAGGGGCTGCTGAAAAGCCGGGAGGGGCAGATCTGGATCGAACTGACCAAAGGCCGCCACCAGCTCCTCATGGAAGGTCCCCTGCCGAACCGGTCTTCCCTGCAGCTTGCACTGCCGTTGAAGCCCCATCGGGTTGAGGCGGATGTGGAGGGGTGGACCCTGGACGGGCTCCACGATGACGGCCTGGCCGACACGAACCTGCAGCTGACCCGGGTGCAAAAGGTTCAGGACGCCCAGGAGTTTCCGGCCCTTGAAACGGGTACGCTCCCGTCTTTTGTACGGATCGAACGGGATCTCCTCCTCGGTCTCGACTGGGAACTGAAGACCCGGGTGGTCCGCATATCCCCCGGTGGAAGTGCCGTGGTGCTCCAGGTGCCGCTGCTGCCGGGAGAGTCGGTGACCAGCGAACATGTCCGGGTGGAAGAGGGGAAGGCCCTCATCAACATGGGCCCCGACGAGACAACCATCGGGTGGTCTTCAGTCTTTGAAAAAGCGGAAAGGATGACACTCCGGGCCTCTGACACAACCAACTGGATCGAGGTCTGGCGTGTCGATGTCAGTCCCATCTGGCACGCCGAATTCGGCGGCATTCCCGTCGTCCACCACCAGAGCCGGAATCGATGGCTCCCTGAATGGCACCCCTGGCCCGGTGAAGAGGTGACCCTGGCGCTCTCCCGGCCTGAAGGGGTTGCGGGGAACACCATGACCATAGACAACACGGAGACAACCGTAACGCCCGGCAGACGGGCGACGGACACACGGCTTCAGATGACGGTGCGCAGCAGCCAGGGGGGCCAGCACACCATCAATCTCCCGGAGGGATCGAGGCTCCAGTCGGTGCAGATCAACGGCGTGGAACAGCCGATCCGACAGGAAGGAGAGCAGCTCACCTTGCCTCTGGTCCCGGGCTCGCAGCGTGTGGCCATAGAGATACAGCAGTCCCGTCCCATGGCGTCTCTTCTCAGAACACCGGGATTCGATCTGAACATGGAGAGCGTGAATTCCAGTATGGAAATTCATGTTCCCAGAAACCGCTGGATCCTTTTGACCGGAGGTCCCGACCTGGGACCGGCGGTCCTATTCTGGGGCGTGGTACTTGTGGTCATGCTGATCGCCGCTGCCCTGGGACGGGTCCCATCGACCCCGCTCAAGACACACCACTGGTTTCTCCTCGGCATCGGCCTCAGTGCCGCCTTCGTTTTCACAGCCATTTTCGTGGTGGCCTGGTTCTTCGCCATGGGGCGGCGCAGCGGTTTCGGAGAAAAGGTGGATCACCGTCTCTTCAATCTGGTCCAGGTGGGGCTGGGACTGCTCACCGTAGCCGCCGCAGGCTCGCTCTTGTTTGCCATCCAGCAGGGGCTCCTCGGCTATCCCGATATGCAGATCGGCGGAAACGGGTCTTCCCCATTCCTCCTGCGGTGGTATATGGATCGGCCGGGACCGGTCCTCCCCCAGGCATGGGTGCTTACCGTTCCCCTGTTCGTTTATCGCTGCCTCATGCTCGCCTGGGCACTCTGGATTGCCGCCGCAATGCTCCGGTGGTCCCGCTGGGCCTGGGACTGTTTCAGCACCAACGGCATATGGCGCTCAGGAAAGCTCCTCGGCGCCGACGAACCTGTTAACAACCCCTCCCACACCGTCGTCCCCCCTGACGAGCGGTAACGTCGGGGCCACGCAAACCACAAGCAAAAAGAGGCCTCCCTGAAACAGGGAGGCCTCTTCATCTCTTTATCGTTTCAAGAGTCCCGGATCAGCCGTCACTCTTGTTGAGAAGATTCGCGTCAGCGGCCTTCTCAAGCATCTTTTTGGCTTCCTTGAGCGCCTTGATGGCATCGTCCCCCTTCCCTTCCTTGAAGAGCCGCTCCCCCTCAGCCCGGAGACTCTCGACCCGGGCCCGATCTTCCGGTGCCATGGGGATTTGAGTCTGGAGCATCTTGTCTATCTTATCCATTTGTTCCGGTACCCCCTGGCCGCAGGCGGTCAAAGCCGCCATCAGCCCCGCCATAACCGCGAATCGACGAAAATTCATCCTCTTCCTCCTGTCCCTGAATATTTTGTCATGCCCCAGGCTTGCCGGCTCTTGGGCGAGGGAGCCTTATACCACAACAGCATGAGATGGGTAAACGAAGAATTCCCTGCCCCAGACCAAAAGATGGATTTCGACGCCACGGGTGCCAGGCACCCTGATTCCAAAGCCCATGACACAAGTCGGTCAATCGGCTATTGAAATAGAACGTGAATTAATATAGTTTAAGCAATTCGGATCGCCGGGAACGCCCCACCGCGGCCCGAGAGAAATGTCCGGGGTGAACAGCCAGGACAAAATTATTTTGAGGGGACGCTGTTGTCTGAAACAGAATTAAAGACCGGTATTGCCCGAATTCAGGAAATTCTGAACGCGAGAATCAAGACTTTCAAGATCTCGGACCAGACCTTTCTGGTGATCACCTCCATGGCCATCGGCGTCATCAGCGCCTTCGCCTACATTCTGCTGCGCAAGACCGTCGACACGGCCCACGAAGTCCTATTCGTCCATGGCCAGGAACTGCTGGGAATCGGCAAGAGTCATTGGAGAGTGATTCTCATTCCCCTGATTCCCATGGCCGGAGCCATTCTGCTGATCCCCCTCTCTCTTCTTTTTCCCGGTGAAGTCGGCGGGTACGGTTTCCCCAAATTTCTGGAAGAGGTCAATATCAAGGGGGGCATCATCAAGGCCCGAACCGCCCTTTTGAAGATCCTCGGTCCGGCCCTCACCATCGGCAGCGGCGGGTCCGCAGGACTGGAGGGGCCCATTGCGCAAATCGGCGGCGCCATCGGATCCAACGTGGGTCAGCTGTTCAAGGTGTCAGGCAACCGGATGAAAGTACTCATCGCCTGCGGCACCGCCGGCGGCATCGCCGCCACCTTTAACGCCCCCATTGCCGGTGTTCTCTTTGCCCTGGAAATCGTTCTCCTCGGCGACTTTACCCTCTCCACTTTCAGCCCCATCGTCATTTCCTCGGGGATCGCCACGGTCATCTCCCGGGCCTCTTTCGGCGAAAACCCGATCTTTCAGGTCCGCCACTACGCTGTTGTGAGTCACTGGGAACTTTTGTTCTATGTCATCATGGGAATCCAGGTCGGTGTGTCGGCAGTCATCTACATCACCATGTTCTACAAGACGGCCGATTTTTTCAAGGCCCTCCGACTCCACCCTCTGGCCAAACCGGTGCTGGGGGCTTTTCTCGTCGGTCTGGTGGGGATCTTTTATCCTCAGGTCATGGGCCATGGCTATGAAACCATCAACGAAGCCCTTCGGGGAGATCTCTTTTTCGGTCTCATGATCCTTCTGGTTTTACTGAAAATGGTGGTCACCTGCTTTTCCCTCGGTTCAGGAGGCGCCGGCGGGATGTTCGGCCCCGCTCTCTATATCGGCGTCATGATCGGCGGGGGATTCGGCGGAATCGTGAACCATTTCTACCCCGCGATCACGGCGCCGGCGGGAGCCTACGCCCTGGTCGGCATGGGCGCCTTTCTCGCGGCCGTCACCCATGCGCCGCTGACCGCCATCTTTCTCCTCTTCGAACTGACCCAGGATTACCGGATTATCCTCCCCATCATGTTTGCCAGTATCGTTGGGACCCTGATTGCCCGGGCGCTGAAGCGAGACTCCATCGATACGGAAGCCCTCTCCCGGGACGGGATCAACCTTCACGCGGGCCGGGAGGTCAACATCCTCCGCTCCATCCAGGTTCGGGATGTCATGAGCAAGGAGATGACCAAGATCCCCGAACACATGCCCTTTGATGTGATTCTGGAGGTGGCGACAACCAGTGATATCCTCTATTTCCCCGTGGTCGACGGCGACGGGAAGATGATCGGCATTCTCTCCTTTCAGGATCTAAAGGAGTCCCTCTTTGAAGAGGATCTCAAGAAGTTCATCGTGGCCAAAGATCTGGCCTACGCCAATGTGATCACCGTAACCCCCAATGACAGCCTCGACACGGTCATGGAACAGTTCGGCATTCGGGATATCGATGTCTTCCCCGTCGTCGACCCCCAGGACCGGCAGAAACTGCTCGGCATGATCAGCCGACGGGACGTGATTACCGCCTACAATCAGGCCATACTCGAAAGAAAGATGGATCATGGCGCTTGAAAACCGGCTTTTACAGGATCTTAATCCCGAACAGCGCGTGGCCGTTCTCCATACCGCAGGCCCCCTGCTGATCCTCGCGGGTGCCGGCAGCGGCAAAACCCGGGTGATCACCCACCGGATCGCCCACCTCATACAAGGGGAGGGGTTTCATCCCATGGAGATCCTCGCGGTGACTTTTACCAACAAGGCCGCCACGGAAATGCGGGAGCGGGTGGAACGCCTCCT
>CAYUBU010000412.1:0-8866 GCA_964443105.1 uncultured Nitrospirota bacterium | reverse complement strand
GGTGGTGATCCTCGTTGCTCGGTGAAGAAATACTGAAGTGACGGCGTACTGCAGTCATTGAATAATAGGGGTTCGGGGCCGATTGTTTAGTGAACTTTGCACGAGATTCCTTTGTATTGACTAAGGTGCAATACGGGCCATCTCATCTGGTTTAAGGTAGTGATTTATCAAGCTAATTTTGTGATCACCCGGAACATGCAATTCGCGTATTGTCCCAAAGTACAATAGACAAGCCCAATCGATTACGTATATTTTGCGTCATAACAGTGGAAAAGGATCCAATAATCACCCTATTTCAAGAAGGAGTAGAAAAATGAAAATTTTGAGTACGCCGCGCATGGAGCGGTGCATCGGTTGTCATTCCTGTTCCTTTGCTTGCTCCCGTCTCGTGCACCATCGCCTTTCCTGGGACGAGGCGGGGATCCGGATCGCATCTTCCGGGGGCCTTACCACCGGGTATGAGGCCAGAACATGCCTGGCCTGCCTGCCCGCTCCCTGCGCGGCAGCCTGCCCCACCGGAGCCTACTCCCAACGGAAGGGCGGCGGCGTGAGCGTCAAACAGGAACTTTGCATCCGCTGCGGCGAATGCGCGAGGGCCTGTCCGGTGGACGCTATTTTTCTGGATTCCAGCGGCGAACCTTTCGTCTGTATCCATTGCGGACGCTGCGTTTCATTTTGTCCGCACGACTGTCTCGAACTGACGGATGCGGGAGCCGAAGGAGCGGAAGACGGCCAAACAAAGGAGGTAGCACAATGATCAGGGAATATTTCAAAGTACTCAACGTGGACCTTGCCACCGGCATGGGCGACATCGTCAACCTTGAGGGCCGAGACACGGTAGCAGGCGGCAGCGGCCTGGCGGCGTTGCTGTTTGAAAAATACGGGCTTCCGGAGCGGCCCTGGGACGACCCGCAACAGCCGCTGATTTTCGCCATTGGACCGCTTACCGGTTACTTTCCACTCATGAGCAAGACCGTCTGCGCTTTCAAGTCCCCGTACCATGATCAGTATGCAGAGAGCCACGCGGGAGGGCGTTCGGCATATTCTCTTCGGTTTGCAGACCTCGACGCACTGGTGATCCAGGGTAAGGCGGCCGTCCCCTCGTGCTTGTCGGTGGGCTCACGCCACCTGGATCTCAAGGACGCTCGCTACCTGTGGGGGCTGGATGTCTTTCAAACCGGGCAGAGGCTCCGGAACATGTCCAAGGGTACGGGCCATCGCAGCATTTGGAGGATCGGTCCCGCAGGAGAGAATCTCTCGGCATTTGCGTGCATCAACGCAGACACTTACCGCCACTTCGGCAGGCTCGGCTGCGGGGCGGTCATGGGGGCAAAGAACCTCAAGGGGATTGTCGTCCTGGGTGACAGCTCCTTCCCTCTTCCCGAAGGGAAAGAATATGCCAAGCTGTTCAAGGAAGTGCACGAAAAGATGACGACCAGCGGTATGATGGACAAATACCACAACTTGGGGACTCCCATCAACATGGCGCACCTCAATGGTCTGAGCGCCTTGCCCATCCGAAACCTGCAGAAGACGACCGACCCGGAAATTGAAGGGATCAGCGGAGAAACCTTTGCCCGGGATACGCTGCTGCGAAACACCGCCTGCTCCGGGTGCCCCGTGGGGTGCATTCACATCGCTTTCGTTCGGGAAAAGTTCATGGATAAGAACCAGTACCTCTACCGGCAGGTTACCTACGACCACGAGCCGATCGCCTGCGCGGGCGCAATGCTCCATGTGACCGACGCCTTCTCGGTGCTTGCCTACATGGACACGGTCGAAAGGTGTGGGCACGATATCATGTCGGCCGGCATCGCCCTGGCCTGGGCCACGGAGGCCCTGGAGAAAGGCCTTATTTCAACCAAGGAGACCATCGTCCCACTCAAGTTTGGTGACGGTGCCGTCTACCGGCAGGCCTTCGAACACCTGGGTGCCGCATCCAATGATTTCTATCGGCTTCTCGGGCAGGGGACCATGAAGGCCGCTGAGCATTACGGGGGACAGGACTTCGCCTGCGTCCTCGGCCAAGAGATGGCGGGCTACGCCACGGGCGAGGCGTACTTTGTCTCTCAGGCCCTTGGATTTCGGCATTCCCACCTGGATACAGCGGCGTACGGCTATGATGAGAATAACAAGCCAAAGGAAGTCCCTAAGGTGCTCCAGTACTACGTCCAGGAGGAACAGGATAGGGCGCTTCTTACCTCCCTGGTGACCTGCCTCTTCGCGCGAGGTGTCTATGGGGATCACCAGCTCACCGCCGATTGCCTCAATTCGCTCGGCTACAAAAACCTGGCGGAAAACCTGGACGCCGTGGGAAAGAGGGTCCAGAAAATGCGCTGGCAACTGCGGGTGAAGACCGGGTTTGACCCCGGGACCGTGAAGATCCCCAAGCGGTTCAAAGAGATAGTCACTTGGAGGGGGCCTATTGACGAGAGTTACCTCGATTCGTTGCAGAAGGCCTACGCCCAAAAAATCCGGGAGATGGGAAAACCAGAGGAAGAAGGTTCTCCAGCCAAGAACTGAATCGGGGTGAATCAAAGGAAAACGCCCCATTGTAGACAACCTTCTTCAGGCTTCCGATGGAGCCGAGTCGAGCGCCAAGGGAGTTGAAAAGGGAAAGGAGGAGCAAGAATGAGTCTCTATGACTTTGCCATTGAAATGAGCCGTGACGGCGAGAAGTTTTTCCACACCCTCACCAAACAGGTGAAAAAGCCCGGCTTGCACAAGATCCTTGTCACGCTCGCCGAAGACCAGGCGGCCCACGGCCGCGACCTCGAGGAGATGAAGAAGGCGAAGGGCAAGACCCTGCCTGACGCCGGTGTTCTGAGGAGAGCCGTCAATCCCTTTGCTAAGAGACTGAAACGATTGGGCAGTGGAGAAAGGCTCGACGAGAATATTCCCCCCGCGGAGCTTTACCGGAAGGGTCAAGAATTGTACGAGGAATGTGAGGAGTTCTACCGGAAGAAAGCGGCCCAGGTGAAAGACCCCCAGCTCAGGCAGGCCTTCCTGGAGGTCGCCGACGAGCAGCGGAAACACTATATTGGCCTCGAGCACCTCATCAACTTCATTTTGGAACCTCATCAGGGCCTGGAGGATGCGGAGTGGAACATCCCGGAACCGCACGTATGAGCCTCACGGCCCCAAAGGGCCATAGCGTTACGGGGGCGGCCGAAGCTGTCGTGCTCCTGATACAGATATTTTTGAAAAGGCGATCGGTATGAAGAGAGAGAAGATCACAATCGACGGAAACACAGCCTGTGCGCTTGCCGCCTATGCCACAAACGAACTGATAACGATTTATCCCATCACGCCCTCGTCTCCCATGGCGGAAACCTGCGATGCCATGGCGGCCGCGGGCAAGGTGAATCTCTGGGGGACCGTGCCCGGTGTGTGCCAGATGCAGTCCGAAGCGGGCGCATCCGCGGCGGTTCACGGCTCCCTGACCACAGGCGCTTTGACCACCACCTTCACGGCTTCGCAGGGGCTTTTGCTGATGATTCCGAATATGTATAAGATCGCCGGCGAGCTCACTTCCACCGTCTTTCATGTGAGCTCCCGCGGCGTTGCCGCACAGGCACTCAACATCTTTTGCGACCATTCCGATGTCATGGCCGCCCGGAGCACCGGATTTGCCCTGTTTTGCTCGAAGAGCGTCCAGGAGGCCATGGATTTCGCCCTTATCGCCCAAGCTGCCACCCTGAACTCCCGGGTGCCATTTGTCCACTTCTTCGACGGTTTCCGGACATCCCACGAAGTGCAGAAAATCGAAGCGCTCACCGTGGATGACATGCGCGCCATGATCCCGGAAGAACGGGTCCTGGAACACCGCCGCAGGGGCCTCTTGCCGGACCGGCCCTCCATCCGGGGGACTTCCCAGAACCCGGACGTGTACTTCCAGGGAAGGGAGACGGTCAACCGGTTCTACGAAGCAGCCCCCCAGATTGTACAGAAAGCCATGGACCAATTCGCGGATCTCGTGGGAAGGCATTACCGGCTCTTTGATTATTACGGGGATCCGGCGGCGGAACGGGTGATCGTCATCATGGGCTCGGCGGGCGACACGGTCGCCAAAACCGTGGACGTGCTGAAGGCACAGGGGGAAAAGGTCGGCCTCGTGCAGGTAAGGCTGTATCGGCCATTCTCCGCGAGTGCATTTCTCGAAGCCGTGCCCCGAAGCGTCAAGGCCGTGGCGGCCCTCGACCGCACCAAGGAACCGGGGGCGGTAGGTGAGCCCCTCTACCTCGACGTGCGTGCGGCATTCGATGAGGCTCCGGCGCAAGGGCTCTCGGGATTCCAGGAGCGCTTGAAGATCGTCGGGGGACGCTACGGCCTGGGGTCTAAGGAATTTACTCCTGCCATGGCCAAGGCGGTCTTCGACAACCTCTCTCAAGGGGCGCCCAAGAACCATTTTACGATCGGCATCCACGACGACGTGACCGGAAGCAGCCTCCCCTTTGACGATGCCTTCCGAGTGGAGGACAGGGACGTTTACCAGGCCCTTTTCTTCGGGCTGGGCTCCGACGGCACCGTGGGGGCCAACAAGAGCACGATCAAGATCATCGGCGGAGAAACGGACGACTTCGCCCAGGGCTATTTCGTCTACGACTCAAGGAAATCCGGTTCCCTAACCACCTCTCATGTGCGCTTCGGACCGAAGGAATTGAACGAACCCTACCTGATCTCGTCGGCCAACTTCATCGCCTGTCACAACCCCTCTTTCGTCGACAAGTATGATCTCCTCTCCGCCGCGAAGGAGGGGGCGATTTTCCTGCTCACAACCGCCCACCCAAAAGAGGCCGTCTGGGACACCCTGCCGGCAGAGGTACAGGAGCAACTCATCGCCAAGAAGATGAGGTTTTACATCATCGATGCGATTTCCATTGCCGAAGGAATCGGCCTAGGGTCGAGGATCAACATGATCATGCAGACCGCTTTCTTCGTCATTTCGGGGATCCTACCCAAGGAGGAAGCGGTCCAGGCCATCAAGGCCAAAATCGAGATGACTTACGGCAAGAAGGGTGAGAAGGTCGTCAAGATGAACTACGCGGCGGTAGACCGGGCCTTGGAGGGCATTGTCGAGGTGCCGGTCCCGATGAAGGTGAGCAGCACGAAAAAGATGCAACCCCCGGTACCCGGGGACGCCCCCGAGTTCGTCAGGCAGGTGACGGCCAAACTCATTTCGGGCCAGGGAGATTTCCTGCCCGTCTCCGCGATACCGGAGGACGGTACATGGCCGACCGCCACCACCCAGTTCGAAAAGAGAAACATTGCGGTGCACATTCCGGTCTGGGAGCCGGACATCTGCATCCAGTGCGGCCAGTGCGTCTTCGTCTGTCCCCATGCCACCATCCGGATGAAAGCCTACGAGCCGGCCCTTCTGAAAGATGCCCCCCAAGGTTTTCTATCAGTAGATGCCAAGGGCAAAGCACTGCGCGAGCTTAAGTTCACCGTCCAGGTCGCTCCCGAAGACTGCACCGGCTGCGGTTCCTGCGTCTTGGTCTGCCCGGCCAAGGGAAAGGACGCCCAGGGAGAGAAGAAAGAAGGGTTCAAGGCTATCAACATGCAGCTTCAGGAGCCGCTCCGTGCCAGGGAAGCGGAAAATTACCGCTTCTTCCTCGGGCTGCCTGAAACGGACCCGTCCCGCTACAACATGGCCACGGTCAAAGGGAGCCAGTTCGCCCGACCCCTTTTCGAATACAGCGGGGCCTGTGCCGGCTGCGGGGAGACCCCTTACGTCAAACTCCTGACCCAGCTCTTCGGAGACCGGCTCCTCATCGGCAACGCCACGGGGTGTTCCTCCATTTACGGGGGCAACCTCCCTACCACGCCCTACGCGAAAAACGCCGAGGGTCGCGGACCTGTCTGGTCCAACTCGCTCTTTGAAGACGCTGCGGAGTTCGCCTTCGGCATGCGGTTGACGGCCGATGCCTTCTATGGGCAGGCCTTGAGCTTGATCGACCGGCTACAGAAAGACCCCGCCGGTGGCGCACTGGGGGAGCTTCTCGGTGCAGTCCAGGCGGCCGACCTTTCCGCACCCCGGGCCATCGAGGTCCAGCGGGGGAGGATCGAGGAACTGAAGGAGCGGCTCCGGGGCTCAGCCTGGCCTCTGTCGGAGCAGCTTCTCTCCCTCGCTGATTACCTCAGCCCGAAGTCGGTCTGGGCCCTAGGCGGCGACGGTTGGGCCTACGACATCGGATACGGGGGGGTGGACCAGGTCCTGGCTTCCGGGAAGAACATCAACGTCCTGGTCCTCGACACTGAAGTCTACTCCAACACCGGCGGGCAGATGTCGAAAGCCACGCCCATGGGGGCGGTGGCCAAGTTTGCCGCCGGCGGGAAGATTACCCCCAAGAAGTACCTTGGGATGATCATGGCCACCTACGGAAACATTTACGTTGCCCAGGTCGCCTTTGGTGCCAACCCGGCCCAGACGGTGAAAGCGTTCCTCGAGGCAGAGGCTTATGACGGGCCTTCCCTGGTGGTAGCCTACGCCACCTGCATCGCACACGGTATCGACATGAGCAAGGGGATTGAGTGTCAAAAAAAGGCGGTGGCTTGCGGCCACTGGCCTCTCTACCGCTACAACCCCGCGCTCAGGGCTCAGGGCAAGAATCCCCTGGTCATCGACAGCAAGGACCCTTCGCTGCCCGTGGCCGAATATATATACAACGAGAATCGTTACCGCATGCTCCGAACGGCCCATCCCGATGCAGCGGCCCGACTCCTTCAGCTAACGGAGGAGGATGTGAATCGGCGCTGGGAATCTCTCAAGTATGCGGCCGCGCAGCCCATTGAGCCTTCAGAGAAGGCCCCGGAATAGTCAGGACGGGAGAGCATGAACCCATAGGATCAGACCGATTCTCAATATCTGATCGCCGAAGAAAAGATGGCGCCGGCCGGTGAATCACTCATCTCTAAAATACAGGCCGGGCGGTTTCAGGGAGTAAATCTTTAACTCATAAAGTGGGACGAAAATCCATGGCACAGACATTAGTTCGTTATTCCAAAATCCTGGAAATTGTCGGGGACATCGTTAGCGTCCAGGTTCCTGACAACGCCTATAAGCAAGAGGCAGGGCCGCGCTTCAATGATTTAGCCGTGGTTGAAACCGTCAAGGGCGACATGTCTCTGGCTCAGATCATTAAGATCCAGGGAAATGCTATCTCCTTACAGGTTTTTCACGGAACCAAAGGCGTGTCCACCGACTCGTCCGTGCGCTTCCTTGGGCGCCCCATGGAAGCCACCTACTCCGACCACATCCTGGGAAGAATATTTCGCGGTACGGGAGAGCCCATCGATGGAGGACCGGATCTTTCCCAGGACCCTAAGGTGCGGATTGGGGGGCCGTCGGTCAATCCTGTGCGCCGCATCATGGCGTCCACGATGATCAGAACCAACGTCCCTATGATAGACGTGTTTAACTGCCTGGTTGAAAGTCAAAAAATTCCTATTTTTTCAGTTTCCGGCGAACCCTTCAATCCCTTTCTTGCTCGCATCGGCATTCAGGCAGATGCAGATGTGGTTGTCTTTGGAGGAATGGGGCTGATTTTTGATGACTATTACTCCTTCCGCAAGACGTTTGAAGACGCAGGAGTCTTCTCCCGCACCGTGATGTTCGTCAATTTGGCATCAGACCCTGTTGTTGAACGGATGCTGATTCCTGACATGGCATTGGCGGTGGCGGAACGATTCGCTGTGGAGGAAGGCAAGCGGGTATTGGTGCTAATGACGGACATGACTGCCTATGCTGATTCTCTAAAGGAAGTGAGCATCGCTATGGACCAGGTACCCGCCAATCGGGGCTATCCGGGTGATTTGTACTCCCAGCTTGCCCGCCGCTATGAAAAAGCCGCTGACTATGCCAAGGGAGGATCGGTAACCATCCTCACGGCAACGACGATGCCGGGGGATGACGTGACGCACCCCGTACCGGATAATACAGGCTACATTACCGAGGGACAGTTCTATCTCCACGACGGCTTGATTGATCCATTCGGCTCTCTCTCCCGCCTCAAGCAGAACGTTGTCGGTAAGGTAACCAGGGAGGATCACGGCCAGATCATGAACACCATGATTCGATTCTATTCCGGTGCGAGGGATGCGGAACAGAAGCAGGCGATGGCCTTTGATTTATCGGACTACGACCAGAAATTGATTAAGTTCGGCAAGCTTTTTCGGGAACGATTCATGGATATCAATGTGGACTTGCCTCTCGAAGCGGCTCTCGATCTCGGTTGGAAGACGCTGGCTGAGTGTTTTGAAGCCCAGGAATTGTTGATGAAGCAAGCGATCGTTGACAAGTATTTTCCAAAAAATGGTTCGAAAAGCCCGGATCGTTCTAAAGATCAAGGCGCCGAGACTGATGTGAAAACTTCGGCTCCCGTTAAAGAGCAGGGCGCCGGTTGATGAACCGGAAAGTGAGCTAAATGGCACGACTGGCACTAAATAAATCATCCCTATCCAAACAGAAACGGCAGCTCAAGATCTATGATCAGGTTTTGCCTTCTTTGGACCTCAAGCGCCGCCAACTCAGCGCTGAAAAGGGTAAATGCAGGCAAGCCATGGCAGAAATTCAAAAAAAGCTGGAGGTCATTGAACCGCAAATTACCAAAGAGCTCCCCATGCTTTCCAACGAACGGGTCGCCCTGACGGATATTGTCAAGGTCACCGCGGTGGATCTGGTCGAGGAAAACATCATGGGAACTCGACTGCCCAAAATCAACAAGGTTAAGACGGAGGTTCGAGCCTATGCGTTACTGGAAAAACCTTTTTGGGTCGATCGGGTGGTAGAAATTTTGAAAACGGCTCTCGAATTGCAAATCGCCGTTCAAGTCGGCCGTCGGCGGCTGGACCTGCTCAATATGGC
>CAYUBU010000411.1:0-8514 GCA_964443105.1 uncultured Nitrospirota bacterium | reverse complement strand
CACCGGCGAGATAGCTCAGGATATTGCTGGCCATGGCGCCGGGGGCCGAACCGGCCAGGATCAGTCCCAGAGAAAAATCATTGTCAAAAGCAAAGAGTTTCGAAACCAGGAAAGCCAGGAGCGGCATAATGGTGAACTGGGCTGCAACACCGATGAGAACGATCCGGAACCGTTTAAAGATATTGACGAAATCCTGAGGGTTCAACACCATGCCGACCCCGAACATGGTCACCCCGAAGAACAGCTCCATATATTTCTTGAGAGGGAGAAAGAGCTGCGGATAGACATAGGCGGCCGCCGCGCCCAGGATAACCCAGACCACGAAGAGACGGTTGAAGATGAGAAGGTAACGGGTCATTTGTTCTGTCTGGCCGAATAGGGGTGTCTGGCAGGCCAGCCTGGCGCCCCGTTGCCTGAAAGATGCGGGCTAAAGATCATCGTAGGCCGCCGACCGATTTCGCCTCCGCGCCATTTCGTTGGCATAATGGGTGCCCAGCGTAGCGGCATTCTCCTCGGCCCACCGGGTCAATCGGGTTGAACCGGCGGGCGGCGAGTCGGTATAGAGTAAATCGGCCTTCAAACCACCGATCTCCTCCCGGGTGATGGTGATGTCGCCCACCATACCACCGACGGCCTTGGCGACGCAATAGCCAAACCAGTCGGGTACCGAGACGATCGCCCTTTCCCGACCGATGATCCGTCCGATAGTGCGCACCAGTTCCCTGTAGGTAAATGTGTCAGGACCGGTGGCGTCAATGACCCGGTTTCCGGATTCCAGGCCCTCCTCCACAGCCAATTCGGCCAGGTCATCCACATAGATCGGCTGCAGCCGGTAGTTGCCGTCGCCGAAGACCCCGAAGAGAGGAAACCGCCGCAGCATCCAGGCGATATTGTTGATCAGAATATCTTCCTTGCCGAAAAGAACCGCGGGACGGAGAATGGAATGGGGAACACCTGTGGCCTCCAGGGCCTTTTCCAATTTCCCTTTCCCTCTGAAATATTCAAAAGGCGAATCCTGCGAAGGGTTGGTTATACTGACATGTACGATCCGCTTGACTCCGGCTTTTTTCGCCGCATCAAAAAGGGTCACGGAGTTTTCCACCGCTATGGCGTGTTTGAAGTCACGGGTATTGAACCTGACCCAGTAGTTGTTATAGAGAACGGAAACCCCTTCCAGGGATTTAACCAGTTTGGCCGGCGCATCGAAATTGTAGGGGTAGACCTGGATCCGGCCGCCGAAAGGATTGGGACGACCGGGGGAGTTGGTCAGTGTCCGTACCGTCAAGCCGCGCTCTAAAAGCCTGGCCGCAATGTATTGGCCGGAGAAGCCGAATGCCCCGGTGACGGCGTGAATCTCGTCGGTCAAATTTCTATCTCCAGAAGACTGGACGGACCTTGTCTCCCACAGGACAAGCCGACCACGCCCCGGGAATCAGCTGATAAAGAGATCTTTATAGAGTGCCTCACCCCGGGATACGGCATAAACCCCGAAATCCCTCACCCCTTCGTCAAAAAGGACCTGCTCATCAATGAAGAAATTCCCCGTACACTTGCGGCTCTCTCTTGTCAGAATCGCGTAGGCTGCATCGGCAACCATTTTCGGCGCGCGGCTCGCCTTGATCATATCTTCGCCACCCAGCAGGTTTCGAACGGCCGCGGTAGCAATGGTGGTTCGGGGCCACAAGGCATTCACGGCGATCCCCCTGGGGGCCAGTTCGGCGGACATGCCCAAAACCCACATACTCATGGCATACTTGGAGGCCGTATAGGCAGCATGCTTGTGGAACCAGATGGGGTTCATATTGATGGGAGGCGACAAATTAAGAATATGGGGATTCTCGGCCTTGGCCAAGTGAGGGATACAGAGTTGGGAACAGAGGTAGGCCCCTCGAGTGTTGATCTGGAACATGAGATCAAACATCTTCATCGATGTCTCCCCGGTTCCCGTGAGACTGATGGCACTGGCGTTGTTCACCAGGATATGGATGCCGCCGAATTTCTCCACCCCTTTTTCCACTGCCGCCGCCACCTGCTCCTCAAACCGGATGTCCACCACACAGGGGAGTGCTTTTCCTCCGGCGGTCTCGATTTCCTCGGCAGCACTGTATATGGTCCCCGGAAGCTTTGGATGGGGCTCTGCTGTCTTAGCCGCAATAACGATATTGGCGCCATCCCCTGCGGCCCGGAGGGCGATGGCCTTGCCTATTCCCCGGCTGGCGCCGGTTATAAAAAGGGTTTTACCCGCGAGTGGTTTCATTGGTTCTTTCCCGTTTCCTTAAAACAGCAATTGTGTTTTACTGCCAACTTTGGCCTTGCTCTCATTACACACATTTTATAGCGATTCCTAAAAAGCGCAACCAAGGGGGTTGCCAGCCATTGGAATTGGGGCAAATAGGTCGTATTTACGGCGTCCGGGCTGCTCCCTGAGCAGATGCACTCTGCCACGACTCGGATTCAATGAATATCCGCTTTACCCGGGGATAGGCCTCTTTGATGGATGCATCTATCCGGGTGATGGTTTTCTCCACCTCTCCGAGAGGCAGGCGGTCATTGAAATGGACACTGAGATTGACCAGAATGTATTGGGGGCCCATATGCATGGTCAGGATTTCGTTCACTTTCTCAATCTCCTGAAATGATCGCACCATCTTGCCGATTCCCTCTACAATCTCCCGGTTCGCGCTCTCTCCGATCAGGAGTCCTTTGGTCTCGTATGCCAGCCACATAGCTGTGCCGGCGAGTATCAGCCCGATCACCACGGAAGCCGCACCATCAAAATAGAGGTTGCCTGTCGCCTGCCCCAGGAGCAGTGCCACGAAAGCCACGACGAGGCCAAGCAGGGCTGCCGAATCTTCGAAGAGCACCACAAACATTGCAGGGTCCTTCCCTGTCTGGACCGCTTCGATATACCCCCTCCTTCCTTTAACCCGGACAAACTCTTTGAATGCCAGACTCCAGGCGACGCCTTCAAAAACGCAGGCGGCTCCGAGAACCACGTAATTGACCAGGGGGTGCTCCACAGGCTGGGGCGCCAGGAGATGGAGAATCCCTTCATACATGGAGATCCCCGCCCCAACGGCGAAAATCAGAATGGCCACCACGAAGCTCCAGAAGTAGATCTCCTTGCCATGACCAAAGGGATACCGTTCGTCCGGCGGTTTCCTGGATTTGCGGATACCATGTAAAAGGAGCACCTGGTTCCCCGTGTCCACAACGGAATGGATCCCTTCGGAGAGCATAGCGGAACTTCCGGTCACCGTCGCGGCAACGAATTTTGTCACGGCAATCAGGCCATTGCCGATCAAAGCCGCATAGATGACTTTTTTAGATGCCGATGCCATAAGCGGAAGGATTCCTAACTAGTTTCCGGATGGAAACAATTTATTGTAACCTTCCGGAGGTGAAGCGTTTCCGGATGGACACTAACTAGTTTCCGGATGGAAGCAATTTATTGTAACCTTCCAGAGGTGAAGCGTTTCCGGATGGACACTATCTAACAGCCAAAGCCCTTTCAACAATCAGCAGCATTAACGCTATCCTGTGGTATCTCCGACGGTGATTACGCCCATCCCTTCCCGACGCGAGGCATGAGCGCCCAGGTAATCATCCAGGCCGATGTCTCCGGTTCCTGATCGAGGCAGACAATCCCGCCGTTCTGGAACTTGAAGACCTTCGTGTCTGCGGAGCCGGTGATGAGAAAGGAGACCAGCTTTTCCATAAAGGGCAGGTGTCCCACGAACATCATATTGTCGGTGCTCCGGAGATTTTCGGCGACGCTTTTCACCGCGTCTAGGGGATTCAGACCGCTTGCCGCCTCCACGCCGTCTTTGGGACCGAGGGCTGCACCGAATATTTCCGCCGTCTCCCGAGCCCGCTTCTTGCCGCTATGTCTGATCCGGGCCACAGCAACCCCGTATTCCCTGGCAACCTGGGCAATCCGCTCGACATCGCCCCTACCCTCCCGGGACAACCCTTTTTCAGGATCTAACTCCTTTGAGAGACTTTTTCCGTGTTGCACCAGGTAGAGCGGCATGGTCCACCTCCCACCGATTCGCATCCGACTGGGAAAAACCGTCCCCCATATGTACCTGTTCTCAGACGATATTTCAACCCAAACCCACACAAGCAGAGGGCCGAATGTTCAGGCAAGGCTATCCTCTGGAGCGGAGAATTGAAGAAGCATTATGAAGGAAAGCGGGCGTTGCCGGACTCAACCCTTGAGACAATCAAAGTTTCCGGGATCCTGCGGGATTAGAACTGTTCCATGGTCTTCAGGGAGGAAACGGCGGTCTGCTGATCCCGCCATTCGTGATACCGGTTTATCAGGATTTTTAGAGGCCGTCCGATGAGACTGTATTTCCTGCTCCGCAGCAATTCGGGCTTGAAAATGCCGCCGCCAAAGGCTACGGCTGAAGCGCCGAAATTAAAGTAGGACTGCACCGTATCCGGCGTTACCCCACCGCAGGCCAGGAGTTCGATATCACGGAAGGGCCCCTTGATGTCCTGCAAGTAAGGGGGACCAAAACGATTGGCAGGAAAGACTTTGACCATGGTGGCGCCCAGCGACCAGGCGTTAAAAATCTCTGTCGGCGTGAAGGCGCCGGGAAACACAGCGACCCCTTTCTCCACGCAAAACTCGACAACCTCTGGGATCACGGCGGGAAGGACAATAAATGACGCCCCGGCATCGAGAGCACTGTCCAGGTCGTTCAGGGTCAGTACCGTCCCGGCCCCCACGGTAATCTCTCCCCGACTCAACTTGATGATCTCACCAATCAGCTTCGGAGCGCCAGGGGTATTCATGGTCACCTCAATCGTTTTCAGACCCGACGATTGAAGAATTTCCACAATGGGCGCCACCATGCCGGCATCTATGTCCCGAAGAATCCCCATGATGGGGAGTGCCTTGAACGCCCGAATATCCATTGTCTTTCACCCATTGCGCATCAAAAGGGGGTCAGGTTCCCTTCTCGATTCGGGCCACGAGTTCAACGGCAATCTCTTTACCCAGATCTTTGTTCAGAAAGAGAGAGACCATTTTCCCCACTTTGGCCGCCGCTTCAAGGAGGGCTTCACGACTGATCCGCGCTTTCTCGATGACATCAACAGCCCGTGCTAAAAAGATGGCGCTGGCAACATCAACCAGTTTCTGGCGAATGACCGTTTTCAGTTCTTCCTTTAAAACCAAAGTTTCCGGCATGACGATTAAATTCCTACTTCCGATATGACCTTATAAAAAAGGTTGATCACGATGACAACAAAGACGGCCCCTGCCAGGAAGATGACCCCTACAATCAATTGCTGATAGATAGCCGGCAGCATTGGGAAAAAGGGGGTGGATGCATACCCTGCCGTAAACAGGACGATGAGCGATGTCAAAAACTTCCAGCTGGCCCCAACGGTACCTCCGGGAATCTTGCGGTTCAGAGTCGTCACACGGAACAAAGCGTATAACATGACAGCAATGGAGCAAAGACAGAGAACATAGAACAGATTTTGCATAAACACCTCCTGAGTATCCTCATCTGGGTCCCGAGATAATCTGTCTGCGAATTAGGTTAATTATATAACGTTCCGGCCGTTTTCGTAAACACAAAAAAGTGCTGAAGAGCCCATCGGGCTGCCGGTCTCAAACCGGATGATCCCATTTCAGATGTGGGGCAAGATGCCGCTAGTAATGAAGGAGGCAAAGGAAAGTAAACCTCTGGACCACAGTGCAGCGAAAGACCTACTGCCAGACAGAGGGAAGGGAGGGTAAATGTCCGTAACAAAGCGCAGAATCAGGTGCTGAAGGTATTGATGCCTCCCTCATTCTTAAACACAAGATCAGTGCCGTTCTTGAAGCGGAAGTCCACTTGACAGCCGCCGTCAATGACCGACGAAGCATAGGACTCCAGAATCTCTCCCTTGAGCTTGAACCGCCGTCCCAAATCCACAAGAGGACAGGAGAGTCCTTCGTCGGTGGTTTCCACCGCCATGGGCCCCTCTTCATCCTTGCCCCAGGAGATGATGCTGCAATCAAAGAAGAGCATATGCCACTGTCCCTGAAACTTCAGGTAAATCGCGTTGGCCTCATCGACCAGTTTCCCGTTGTACCACGATTGCTGACAGATGAGTTCCTGGCACTTCTTTCCGGCAATATCGGGCGGCCTACCTTTAACGATGGGTCCTTCCATCCCGGTCCCCCTTTCCGTAAGGAATGTGATAACGTCCCGCGCCGGGACTGCAGCGGCCTGTCTCATCATGGCATCCAGCGGTATCCCAGCCGGTGAGCTATCTTTCCGCCATGACCTTGCCGGCCTTTTCATACCCCAGAGAGATCAACTCATCGGCGCGGTCAAATTCGTAGAAGGCGCATGCGTTTCTTGGAATATCGATGACCTTGTCCGGCGAATAGGCGGCCAGTTGAAACCGGGCGATCGTGTTCTGCATGGCGTCGTAAGAGCTGGCAACCACCTCGAAGAGGCCCAGGTCCTCGGTATCATCGGAAGTGAACTTCTGCTGGAGTTCCTCTATAAACGTGACAATACGGCGATGATAGCTGTTGTGATTGGCCTTAGTTTCAGCAGGTTTCTTCAACCCTTTCGAAGCCGGGGCCCGCTGCCCCTCTGCTCTGGCGCTCACATTGACAGCAATCGTCATCCCTGTCAAGTCCTTCAACGTCGGCGCTATGGGAATGGGGTTGACCAGTGCTCCATCAACGAGCATCCGCCCCTGGTATTCCACAGGCCTGAAGATCATGGGAATGGCGATGGAAGCTCTTATGGCGTGAAAGAGGGAGCCTTTGTTGAGCCATACCTCTCTGGCAGAATCGACATCGGTGGCGACAGCGGTAAAAGAGATGGGGAGATCCTCTATTTTGAAATCACCGATCAACTCCTTGAGTACCCTGATCACCCGTTCCCCCTTGAAAATGCCGGCGCGGCCGAAAGAAAAATCGAGGAGGCGAACCACATCAGCTTTTTCAAGTGCCCGCACCCACCTGGTGTAAGCATCGAGCTTGCCCGCGGCATAGATCCCGCCGATCAATGCCCCCATGGAGGCGCCGGAAATGGATTTTACTCTGTAGCCGTTTTCGCTGAGCCACTGAATCACGCCGATATGGGCCAACCCCCTTGCGCCGCCGCTTCCCAACACGAGTGAAATAGTCTGTTCCGTCGATTTCATGGAGCCATTCTATCCCAGAGTTCCCGGGTCCACAACCACTGGGCCGGGGGCTGGAGCCCGGCACACTCTATGGCGCCCCGCCTCCACTGATTTTCACCGCATGAGGAGGTTTCACTTTTAAAGTAATTCCTTAACATGGAATAGGGTTCGATATCAACGGCCAGATGAGTTGATTGTTACTTTTCACCTATCATTCCAATCAGTTGCGTGTTAGTATAAACCATCAATCAAACATGAATACCAGTCAGAGGAGACCCGTGATGATTCTCACGAACATTGAGAGCGTTCCAGGAAAGAAAATTGTGGAGCATTTTGGCCTGGTGCAGGGAAGCACCATTCGCGCCAAGCACGTGGGCCGGGACATCATGGCCAGTCTGAAGAATATTGTCGGCGGCGAACTGAAGGGATATACAGAACTGATGAAGGAGTCCCGCAGCGAAGCCACCAAACGGATGGTGGAGCAGGCCCGGCAGCTGGGCGCCAATGCCGTCATTAACGTTCGCTACGCGACCTCTTCCGTCACCCAGGGAGCCGCCGAACTGTTCGCCTATGGCACAGCAGTTCGCGTCGAATAGGAGGTTAATCGTGGAACTAATTGTTTTTATTGCGTTGATTGGTCTCGGATATTTTGCCGGCTCTATGGCGGAACGAAAACATTATACCTCTATTGAAACGCGGGAAGAAGCCTTCATCCACCTCCCTTCGGTTACCATCAGGAAAGTGGAAGAGGAGGAAAAGATCGAAAACGCCCAACTCGTTTCGGGCAGTGCGGTCATATCCGTTGATTACTTTAAGCGGATTCTGGCGGGGCTCCGTACCCTGGTGGGGGGCCGGGTCAAAACCTATGAAAGTCTCCTCGACCGCGCCAGGCGCGAGGCCATCCTCCGTATGAAAGAGCAAGACCCTACGGCCGATCTCATCATCAATCTCCGGCTGGAAACCTCATCCATTTCCAAGGGCAACCGACAGAAAAGCGTGGGCACCATTGAAGCCCTGGCCTACGGGACAGCGATCCACCTGAAAAAGCCTTGAGCCGCTGAGAGCCGGGCTCGTAAAAGAAGCTCCACCGAGAGGGAATCTTCCCCCCTGACTGAGCCATGGAATACACCCCCAAACGGATTACAGAAAACGTCAACATCTCCAAGACCTCCCCGATCCGGGAGTTTCTCATCCTGGTCCTCGGGATTGGCGGCGCACTGGTCGCTCTCTATCTGGTCCTGGGACTGGCGCTCAATCTCGTGGTTCCCCGCCTTTCCCCGGAACTGGAGGATCATCTGAGCGGTCTCTTTGCCGGCTACTACGCCGACGAAGACCCATCTTCCCCTGCCCAGGAAAGTTTACAGGGGA
>CAYUBU010000410.1:0-16147 GCA_964443105.1 uncultured Nitrospirota bacterium | reverse complement strand
CAGGTGTAATGAGGTGAAGACTCCGGGATTTTACACCATATTCTGGAGAGAAATGCTCTCCATCCGGAAGAAGTTCTGGAAATTCCTGGCCGGCAGCCTGGTCATGCCCTCCCTCTATCTGGTGACGTTCGGCTGGGGTGTCGGACGGGACGTCAGCGTGGAGGGGATGGATTACATGGCCTTCGTGCTCCCCGGGATTATCGCGCTGTCGGCTATGAACAACAGCTTCTCCGGCGTCGCCGTGACTCTGAATATCAGCAAATTATATTACCGCACCATCGAAGAAATCCTTGTCGCGCCGGTGGGACCGTGGTCGATCGCCCTGGGCCGGGTTCTGGCGGGATGTTTCAAGGGACTTTTTTCAGCCTCTCTCTTGATCCTCATCAGCCTCCTACTGCAGGTGCAAATCAACTATTCTCTGTCGTTTTTTATCATCCTCTTCATCACCTGCTTCACCTTCGCCTCCCTCGGTGTTCTGGCGGCCATGGTTGCCAGATCCCATGAGGACATGACCAACTTCACCAACTTTGTGATTTTGCCCATGGCCTTTCTCTCGGGAACCTTTTTCCCGCCCGAACGGCTTCCCCAGCCCTTCTCGGCGCTGGTGCTCCTTTATCCTCTGACCCATTCGGCCATATCCCTGCGAAGTCTGGTCGCCGGTGAGCCGGTGCCGCTGGTCTCGCTGCTTGTCATCCTTCTGTTTGCAGGGATCTTTTTCTACCTTGGCGGGAACACAATTCGTCGGCTCGAACTCTAAAAGCCCTGTGAGCCCGGGGGGAAAGCTCCGCTTCTGTCGAGACGAACAACAACTTCCGTGAGAGAATCGCTGCCTCCGATGATGGCAAAGCTATAGCGACCAGGGTCGAGAGCAGGGCTGCTGTACTTGCCCTGCTTGAAGGGAGACAGGGAGATCCGTTCGTCGTCGGCGATCAGCTCCACTGCAAGAGAGGAATCCCTGTAGCCGGGGTGGATGCAGGCGCAGGAGATGTAAAGGAAGAGCCTGCCGTTGGGGCACGGTTCGAAATTGAGGTTCAGGTTGCCCCAGGGGGCACGGTGGAACATTTGGGCCAAAGAACCGACGGGAATCGAGGGACTGGGATTGGCTTCATGGCTGCCGTCATCGGCGGGGGCGACGTTCCGTTCTGTCCTTAAACTTTGCTGAAGTACAGCGGGGAGTGTGTAAAGCTCCAGTGGGGCGGGGGATGCATGAATGGTCAGGCCTGGGCCGGACCATTGGAAGTGAAAATGCATTTGGTCAGGCTTTGGTTCTTTCCTCCGCTTCTGTTCCTTGCTGCTCATGGGCTGACTCTGAATTGGTCTTATGGTATTTGCTGATGAATGAGAGGATCACGTGCATCGATTCGATGGCGTGGTCTTCAATGACGTCTTCGAAGTGGTGCACTTCATCAAAGTTATGGCTCAGAAACCGGTCAAGCAAATTTTCCTGCCCGATCAGCAGGGTTCTAGAGAATCGGCCGATTCGCCGGGAGAGGCTGTGATGGAGAGGTATGGCGGTCTGTTTGTATATGCCGACAATCAGGTTGCCGTCCTTTTGTTCAACGAAACCCTGGCCCACGAATTCATCGATATAATTTTCAAAGGGGAGCGGCTCGTGTCCGGGAAAGAGCTGCAGGATGGTCTCATGGTTATGGTTGTTGTTATGGTTTTTCTGCTGGTCGCAGCGAACAACCAGATCATGGACAAACATTTCCAGGAGGGAAAATGAAAGACTCAGCGCGCCCAGAAGGTTACCCGTTTCAAGGGAACGGCTGATACCGGAAATCAGATAGCCGCCCAATCCGCCATGAAGTTCGAGGCGAAGCTTTTGGTATCCGTTTATGAGCGACCGGATCTCGGCCACCTTCTCAGGCTCGAACTGCTTTTCCAGCGGTCGGGTCGGCATGGTATATCCCGGATGATTGTTATTTGGGTTCGTCTCTCTATCTTATATCACAGTTTAAAGTAAGATCCAAGAAGAACAAATAGAAGAGTGCACGGGATTCTTTTGGGTGCGCCGCTGGGGAGATGCAGGGTGCGGCCTGTCCTGGCAAGGGTAGACGATCCGCTATCACGGGAACCCGCCTTCACATCTACATGCTGGTTTATTGATATTTTACAGTATGTTGTGTAGAACAGTTAAACTTTCACAGCAAGTCTGGCCCGGTCTGTGTCCCGGTCTTCGTCCCAACCCAGGGAACGCCCCCCCCAGAGTTAACCCGGATATTGCCTGAGTAAATCTATTGCGAGGCCGGATAAGCTGTCGTATCCAGGAACAGGTCCGCCTTGCCTCCCCTCGAGGGGCCACCCTCGCCTGATAGGGGCACCAGAGTTCTATGATTCTTGCCGGGCTGTGATATACTTATGGAAAGAAACAGCAGGAGGGGTTCTTATGGACAGTGTCGGCCTTGTGGCGTATCTCTCGGATCTGATTCACCGTAATCTGCATCTTTCGATGGCCATTGGGGCGCTTCTGGTTATTGCTCTTGTCAAGAAACCAAAGCTCGTTCTGAGTGGGGTCGGGATGGCGATATTCGTCGCTGGGATCTTCTACTTCATCTCCATTCTCTCCGCGCCAGGAGTCACCCACAAGGCGAAGATGGTCTCCCGATCGACGAGCGAGAATCCTTCCGATTGACGGCTGGGCTCTTGCGGTATGTAGAGTCTAAGTGTATTTGAGTCCGATCCGATAGAGGAGAACGCCCGGATCGGGCTGGATGCTCCACACCACGATACCTTCGCGGGAAATTTCCATCCCTTCGTCTTCCGATTTAGCGCTGATCCCCCGGACTTTTAACTTGGTTCCTATGGGGAGTTTTTCTCCTGTCTCGAAGCGGATCCCCTGATCGGTGAGGTCGACAACGGTCCCGTCCCGGGTCTTTTCCGATGAAGGCGCCCCGTCAGGGAGGTACCGAAAGGAAAAACGGACATTTTTCCTGGTTTGCTTTCTCTGTTCCATTCCACCGACCTCCTTGAGAAGATTAGGTGTGTCCATGCAGGAGTCGCTCAGCCCTTGCCTATGTTGCCCTCGGGACTAGGTGCAGCGGCGATGTCTCGTATCAACACGGAGTGTCCAGAAGTCTTTTTTCGCCGCAATGGTTGTGTCGTACCCCGCCAGTGTCGCCAGAATATTTATCTTCTTTGCGGAGGTCTCGCTGTCAACCAGTATCTCTATGGCCTCACCGAGGCAGCAGGCATCTTCGGTGATGATGCGCTTGAATTTTTCGTATGGCACAGAGACCTCTTGACCCCGCCCGTCGATTACCATGGTACAGCCCTGCCCCTTTCAGCTTCATTTATTTCTTATGCGGCCGACGGCTTCAACAGCAAAATTGCTACAAATCTACCACCCTTTCTTGATTTGTGCCATTAATGCAGTCCATAAAATACCGTCAATCATGGGTAAATGAAAAAAATAATTCTTTCAGCCAATTCTGTTGACGATTTGGATCAGACCCCAGGGAATCTGGATTTTCACTGCCCGGCCAATCAGGAGGCCAACAGCTCCTTCGTGCCGAGTCACCCATGGTCTCCCAGGGAACGGCACGGGTAGAGTCGCCAGCGGGCGGCTGAAAAGTCCGCCCAATTGAGGAAAATTTTCGTACTTGATGTAGGGGCACTTTTCGTAGTAGTCTTTTTCCAGAACCCATTGATTTTCTTTATCATCCGCCATGAGGTCTGCAGCCGCTGATGCCCATATCCGACGTTGTGAAAAGCCGGTTCAACCGCTTTGTGAAGTTCATCACTTTTATCGATTTGCCGATTCGCAGCAAATTCATACTCTTCTCTCTGGGCGTACTTTTCTGGTTTCTCGTCCTCTTTACCATGAGTCTCGCTACCCTCATCGATATCAATACCAAGTCCTCGCGGATCGTCGAATCGTTGATTCCCCAGGACCGGATCGCCCAGAAGACCATGCGGAAGCTCCAGAGCCTCCAGATCGACGCCAACGAGATACTGAATGAGGGAGACCTGACAGTCATTGCAGACCGGGCCACGAAATCGGGGGCCCGGATCGATGATATTCTGGCCTTTCTTTTGACTTTCAGGCAGGGAGGAAAGGCCAATGATTACAACCGTGATACGAATGAATTCATAGAGAATTTCGAAGTCGCGCCTGTCACGGGGGATCGGGCCGCCGAGTCCTTTGTGGACGCCCTGGCACCGAAGGTTACTGCGGTGGAAGAGCAGTTCAAAAAACTGGTGAGTCTGAAACTCACCCTTTTGACCATGAACCGCACAGAAGGCCAGGAACTGACGGCCCAAGCCAACGAATTGGGTGGTCTGCTCCGTGAGGCTCTTGCCTTGTGCAATACCTACTCGGCCGATTTGGCCAAGCTCTACGGGAGTGACTCCAGGAGGATTAAGGATGCTGTTCTGTGTACCTCGAGCGCGGTCATCGGAGTTCTCGTCATTGCCCTCTGTCTTCTGGTGGTTTTTACGATCTGGATATCCCGGTCCCTGTCGCAGCCGATCAACTCCATGATCAAGCAGGTGCACCTTCTTGCTGAAGGGACTGCGGACCTGTCCAAGAAGATTACCGTGGCCTCCAAGGATGAAGTGGGTACCCTTTCCGGGGAAATCAACGGACTCATTGAAGCGATCCACGGCATGAACACGTTCAAGAAAGTCATTGAAGAGGATGACAGCCTGGATGATGTCTATTCCCGGTTGGGCCGGGAGTTCAGGGATGAGGCGGGACTCGACCAGTTTGTTTTGTTTGAAATAGAGAAAAACGAGAAGAACATGAAGCCCGTGTATCCGATTATTTTTACGAACCGGGACCTCTTCTGCAACGAAGACATCCTTGTTGAGTCCGACCTGTGCAGGGCAAAGAAGACAGGCCATCGGGTGTCCAGCCTCGATTATCCCGGCATGTGCAAACAGTTTCTGGGGGACGGCGAAAAAGAGCACATCTGTCTTCCCATGATTGTGGGTGGGAGCACCGGGGGCGTGGTGCAGTTTCTTTTCGACAAGAGTGGAATTGGGGTGATCTCCGATGACGCGATTGACCAGCGGGTGTCGACGGCGGAGAAATATCTGAAGGAATCTTTGTCGGTCATCGAGGCGAAAAAGCTCATGAACACCCTGAGAGAGTCGGCCATCAAGGATGCCATGACGGGACTTCATAATCGACGGTTCCTTCAGGAGTATGCCCCCACCCTGGTGGCCAGCGCGCAAAGACGGAAGAAGACAATCGGGTTGGTCATGGCCGATCTCGACTATTTCAAAGAAGTCAACGACACCTATGGCCATGATGTGGGCGACAATCTTTTGAGAGAGACGGCCCAGATCATCAGGAAAAGTGTGCGGGATGCGGATCTTGTCATCCGGTTCGGCGGGGAAGAGTTTCTTGTGCTGCTCATTGATGTTGATCCCGGTGAATCATTGGAAATAGCCAACAAAATAAGATTGAATATGGAGAGTCAGTCGATGAAGGTGCCCGACGGGACTTTGACCAAGACGATCAGTCTCGGGGTGAGCGAATTTCCCAGCGATTCCGATCGGGTCTGGCAGGCGATCAAGTTCGCTGATGTGGCGCTCTATGAGGCCAAGAAGACCGGTCGGAACAAAGTCGTCCGCTTTGCTGCCGAAATGTGGACTGAAGTCAAGTTCTGACCTTCCCTTCCGGAAGCTTTCCTTCATGTGGTTTTGCAGTGATTACCGGTGTGGATGCGGAAGAGAATCAACGACAGATCATCGGGCTTGGACGGCTTTTCGCTGTGGGTACCTTGCATGCGGCGCAGGGAATCATTGACCAGAAGGTCAACGCAGTCGGAAAGAGGCCCTTTGCGTGCCCGCTCTATGATCTCGTCGACCTTCAGGTTATCGAAAAGGCCGTCGCTGGCAGCGATAAGCGTATCCCTGGGGGCCATGTCGATGGGAGGTCCCACGTCGATCCGCATGTCAGAAGCTCCAAGCATGTTGGAGACAAGATGGCGCTCCCTGTGTTCCATGGCTTCGTTCTCGTCCAGGTAACCGGCTTCCACGGCGTAGCCGACGGGGGAATGGGAGACGGTCTGGAGCTTTATTTTCCCTCTCTGTCCCACGACGAGGATCATACTGTCGCCCACATGGTAGGGGCGGATGGTCCTGCCCTGAATCTCGACCGCTGCCAGTGTGGTCCCTGCACCTACCCCCAGGGCGCTGACCTGTTCGTTGGCTTTCTCAATGCCATTGAGGATAGCGTCCCGCAAGCCGAGTTCCTCTCTGGCCGCCGCTTGCACTTCAGCCATCAGCGTCCTGACTGCCAGGCACGAGGCAAGTTCACCGGCCCTGAGACCGCCCATCCCGTCAGCGATCACCAGAACCGCTGAGCCCTTGCCGCAGGGGATCAGGGCGGCCGAGTCCTCGTTGGGGGTTTCCTTGTCGGGAGATCGCCTGGTACGGACGGCGGCCTCTCCTCCCGCCAGCGGGAATATCTCTCCGGCGTTCATTTCCTGGCCGGTGTAAAGCATGGCCTGATCGGGAGAACACCCCTGTCCAGTCAAATCGCTGCCTTTCATCTCTTAGGCGGTTGCCACTCCATGGTCTCCAGATAGTCCTTGAGTTGTCCCGCCGACCTGAACTTCTTGAGGATCAGCCCCCGTTTCAGGCCGCAGCAGATGGCTTTCACCTCCGCCGGTTGTTTGGCATAGTGCTTTTGGCCTCCGATGGCATCGTAGAAAATGCGGACCAGGTCGCAGACATCGTCATGGATATTCTCCAGTTTAGGGGCTCCCCGATAAAACATATCCAGCAGCTTCAGATCGAACCCGAGTCCGTAACGCTGGACAATGATATTGTCGGTGTGCAGATCGCCGTGATACTCCTTCATCCGGTGTATGCATTCGATTCCCTCGGCCACAGCGTGAAGGAGATGGAGTCCCTGAAAAGCGGTGAGACGTTTGCCTGGCTGCCTGGCCAGGAACTGGCTGAGCAGTTCGCCCTCCACATAGTCGGATACCAGAAAGGTGATTTTCACACGCTGATAGGTAATGACTTCCTGAGTGAGATAGGCAATCACCATGGGGCATCGACAGAACTTGTGGAGCTTTTGGGCGTAAAACGTGGAGATCTTGTCCTTGTGGTTTCGGTGGGGGAAAAAGAACTTCGCCGTCCGCTCGATACCGGTGAGGCATTCCCGGATTCGATAGACCTCGCCCTCCCATCCGCCGCCCAGGAGCGAGATGATTTCGTATTTTCTGGCGAGAATTCTGCCCGGCTCGAAATCAAAGGATTCAATGCGCGATTTCGAGCCCTTTGCTTTTGGTATTGACCCCATGGCGATGAATGATCCCGCTGATGCCCCGACGAAAGGCATTGGTTAAAAGCGATGTAGCCCAGGCCCGCGGAAAATCGGTGCAGGCAGGAATCTATTTCCTGAGACCACCCTTTTCGCAAGGTTATTGAGCGTCAAAAAATATTAACCCATGTGTTTCTTTATCACAATGAAAATAAAAAGGAAAGTGAGTAGTCTCGTCTTTCCTCGATGGCCATTTGCTTCGTTTGCGTTTTCGATGCGAGGCTCGAGGAAGCGGGGGACTGTGCTCCAGTAAACTCCATGTTGACTTCAGAGGAGGACGCTGATAAATTAAGTATAATCAATCATATGCAGGTCGAAGGCGGTGCATCTCGCTTTGGGGGCGGCCGCCTGGGGTGAAACAATCCGGGAGTGTGATGCCCCCTGAAAGGGAAGGGCGGTATCGAGAGGCCTGCCCCATCGAAAGGAAGAGCATGTTACGGGGAAATTTGAAAGAACATTTCTTTCCTGATTTGCTGGTTCAGCTTTACAGGGCCGGTCGAACAGGCGTCCTTTCCGTTAGCCGGGAGAGGGTGAAAAAGGGAATCTTCCTTAGAGAGGGCGTGCCGGTTCTGGCCCGATCCAACCTGAAGAGCGAACAGCTCAATGAAGTCTTAGTCGCTCGGGGTATCATTACGGCGGCACAGGAAGAAGCCGGCCGGGCTCTGCAGAGGACAGCGGGAGTCACCTTCGGCGAGGCCTTAGTGAAGCAGGCAGCTATTACTGAAGAGTCGCTCTTCGCCATGAAGCGGCGTCAGTTTCTCCATATCATTTACAGCCTTTTCGCTCTGCGGGAAGGGGCATACAGGTTCGACGAAAGGGAACTGGCTCAGGATCTGAGCTACTACAAGGTTTCCATGGCGAGTCTCCTAACCTTCGGGATCCGGCGTATCCGCGATGCTCGGTACCTGCGTGAGCTGATGGGTGACTTGAAGCAGATTCCTGTGCCCACCGCCCGCTTTCCCGAGCACCGTGAAATTAAGTTCACGGTCCCGGAACTGACAGCCGTACACCAGGTCGATGGGACGAAAACGATGCACCAGATCCTTGAAGCCTCTCGAGTACAGCCTGCAGATGTGATCAAGACCATGCTCATCCTCTCCTGCCTGGGGTATGTGAAGTTCCTTGTCGATTTTCGCGATGACAGTGGGGCTGAAATTGTGGCCGTTGATGAGAGCATGGAAGCATCTCTCGGCTTTCAGAAACGTCCCCATGACGACTTGGATGAGGAGAAAGCCGTGGTGGGAGATGGCTATCTCAAATGTCTTGCAGGGTCGCCATCGCCGGGGGCGGCTTCCGCGGATGACGCTTTTATAGCCAGTACGGCAGAGAACTTCGGTTTTGATACCCATGAGTCATTCCGGTCCGATGCGGTCCAGGCCGCTATTCTAGAGTCTCTGGACGACGAACTTGTGGCCGAGACTGCCCAGACCTTTGGTACGGACAAAGAGAAAGCTCCCCCTGGCGAAGCGGACCTTGGTGGGAGCGGAAAATCACTGGATGAGGACCTGGTGGCCGACGCGGAGCGCGTGTTCGGCCTCAACAAGGAGGGGCGCCACCCTGCACTGAAACAGGAATTGTCCGGTGATCCGCCCGATTCGTCCGGCAAATCGGGGCAATGGATGGATTCAATCTTACACAATGAGAACAGCGATTTTGCCGGTACCGACGTAAAAAAAGCCGCCGACAAGGGTTGGGAAGAGGAGATTCTCGGCAAGACTGCGGTCTGGCCGGGAGAAGAAGTGAATTCTGAAGAGTCTGAAGAGATGGAAGAGGTGAAAGAGACGGCCGCAGCATCGCCCTTTCTGGCGGATACGGACAAGGCCGACTCCAATGAGCCCGATCGGTCAAACAAACCGCCAGTCGAAAGCGCGTCTCCGGGATTTCGGGAACTTGCGCAGGCCCAGGAGGACGAGCTACTCAAAGGCAAGAAGAAAAAGAAATTCATCCTGGAAGGGGTCATCTTCCTCCTGCTCGGTTTTTCCGTGGGGCTTTTCCTTTTGTTTCGCGATGGCTCTCTCCTTCGTTCCCACCTGGACGGTCCTCCGACGGAGACGGCGCAAATGGCTGTGAACCCCGATGTGACTGGTGCTGTCGCAGAAGTTCAGGAAGCAGTTAAAGGGGAAGCCGGCTCTATTCCTTCGCTTCCTGACTGGGTTTTGAAGCACGATGCCGACCCACTTCTGAAAAAAGGTGAGAGAAAGTCAATTAAAGAAGACATTCGGGGTGAAACCACCGTGGCCAAGACCGTTGCCGAGGAGCGGGTCCAACCGGTTGAGTCGCAAAAGGTGGTTGTCGCCGAGCCGGCGAAATCGGCCACGCCGCCGACAGCGGCTGCCATTGGCGCTTCAGGGCAAACGGAGGAGGTGGAGAAATTGGCATCTGCCCGGATACTGGGCTTGCGGACTTCTACCGAAGGTGATCTCCAGCGGGTAGTCATCGATCTTGACACCGCTATAGATTTCAAAAAGTACGCAATTCCTGAACAGCGGATGGTTTATGTCAGTTTACGCAACGCCCGTTTTGATCGCGCCATGAACACCGAACCTGTCCAGGTATCAAGCGGATATTTGACGGGAATACGCATGGGACAATACAAACCCAAAATCGCCAGGGTGGTTCTCGACGGGGTGGAGAGTAGTAAAGTGTCCGTTGCTGCCGAGCGTAATCCCGATCGTATCGTCATCACCGTCAAAGGCGGCACGTAAAGGTGCAGCGGGGTGCCAGGCAGGCCTGCCTGGCACCCATACCTGCGGGCTTGTAGCAGCGTCCGATACCGGCCAGCGTACTCCCGGGTCATCGGAGGCTGAGAAGGAAGACAAAACTTTGCTTATCGGTGACTTTAGAAAAAATTATTTTCCCGACCTGCTGACCTTTCTCCATAGCGCGAAAAAAACGGGGCGACTCTCCGTCGTGCATGGGACGATCAACAAGCAGATTGTCTTTCGTCTCGGGTTCCCCGTCCAGATAGACTCCACCCATCCTTCTGACCGGTTCAGCCGATTTCTGGTGGAACAGGGCATGATAACCGGGGAAGAAGAAAAACGGCTCCTCAGGATCCAAAGTTCACAAGAGTTCTCGCTGGATCATATTCTGCTGCGGGACGGGCTGATTTCCCCGGAAGACCACCGCGCCCAGCGCCAGAAATATACCGCACACCTGCTTTACCCGCTCTTTGCGGCGACAGAGGGAACCTATCGCTTTGAAGAGGGCCAAACGGGCCCTCCCGTTCCGGGGGAGTACCTGGACTTTCCGGCACTGCTCATTCACGGCTTCCGGCGGATCCAGGACGCCAGGCTGCTCACCGCGATGTACGGCAATCCGGGACAGATTCCACTGCTGACCGTTCTCCCGGAGGAAGAAGTAACATCCCTCTTCACCGATTACGAGCAGGCCATCATCGACCAGATCGACGGGGCCAGGACAGTAAAGCAGATCTCCTATGTTACAGGGTTGGAACTGCCGGTGGTTGTCAAGACGGTCCTCATCCTTTCGTATCTCGGCTCCGTGTCCGATAAGATCGATCTGGGAGTTGAGGCCCCGGGAGTGGAAGAGACACGGGACGTGGCCCTTGATGCGAATATAGACTCCCTGGCTGCGGCATTGCCGGAGGCCATGGCGGGGGCACGGTTTTCGCCCCAGGATGGCGAGTCGGGAGCACCGAAACAACAGTGGATTCGTTCGTTGCTCGGAGGGATTGACAAGGAGAGCCTGTCTCAGGGCGAGGCCGCTCCGGAGGGGTCGGTGATGCCTCAGCATGGAGCAACCCCCGTTGGCGGGCAGGCATTTGGCGAAGTGCCGGACCTGTCGGCTCAAGAAAGGCCGATAGATGACAAGGAGTCGGGATCAACGCAAAAAATTGAAATTGCCGGCCACCGCAGACGGTGGAAGGTGGGCGCCTTGCTGGTGGTCCTTGGTCTCGGCATAGGTGCGGTTCTGTTCCTGTTGGACATGGATCGCGGGAGGATGGGGTTCCGTTCAAAAGAGGATCGATTCTCCATGCCTAAATTGAAGGTTCGGGGGAGCGGGACTCCCTCGGAGAACTTTGAGGAAGTTCTGCCCCAGAGTATAGCGGCAGATGCGAAGGTAAGGGACATCCTCCGAGTGCCAGAGCAGGCAAAGAGGGCACAACTTGCCACGGACGATATGGGCGAAGAAGCTACAGGGAACGACGACGGTTCCGGCAAGGATCCGTCGAAAGCGCCAGCTGACGAAGCGGGGCAGAGTGCCGGCAGCAGCGGTCTGGTGGCGGGCTTCGCAGAAAGCTATGTTGGGTCTGCCGACGGGGACGAAGAAACCTTGCGCTCTCCAGGGAAAGCCGCCGCCCCGCCGGCCGACGCCATTCCAGAAACCGAGTTGGAAGGGGAGCGTCGGTCCCTGGCGAGGGTGAAGGGGATTCACCACAGGGTTGAGCAAGACCATGAAAGGATCGTGGTTGATCTCGAAGGTCCGATTTCGTTCAAGAAGTATGAACTGCCCGAGCAGAATATCGTTTATATTGCACTGAGGCAGAGCACTGTCCCCCGGCGCCTCCTGGACGGCGTGGTCCATGTTTCGAGTGGTATGGTCAAGACAATGCGTCTTGGCCAGTTTACTCCCCAGGTGTCGAGACTGGTGATAACCCTTGAGAAAATGGTAAATGTTTCGGTTATTGCTGTCAGTGATCCCGACCGTATTGTTGTGGTTTTGACTGACAAAGATAAGGGGGTATGATTCCTCGACGTCCTGCGGCATTCCTCCACGCGTCATGGGATCGAGCCTGGTTTCCGCTCACGGCTGCCTCGCCTCATCACCTCTTGATGAATTCCAAATGACAGTATCGTACTTTACAGAAGCGGGTATTCCTTTCGCTCCATGGGCCTCCGGTTCATATCCCCTTTGAGGCAGAGGCTCGGGAACTCTCTTGGCCCGGGGGTGCCGGGGTGCGTGTCGTTCATGGGAGCACCTTCGCCCAATCAAGCCGGCAGCGTCTGTTCTTCCCTTCGAGAATCCTTAGTGTGAGTTAGTGTCCATCCGGAAACGCTTCACCTCTGGATGGTTACAATAAATTGTTTCCATCGGGAAACGAGTTAGAGACCCGCCCCTCCCGCATGGGCCCTATGGCCGACGGTATGGACTCTTGACCAAATTGGCGCCCGGTGCTATTAATCAAACTGGAAGCCAGATTCCTATCGTCTCAGTGTGCAGCGTATAGAGTTCCGGTCCGCCGCGCCGGTGGAAGCGGGGCTCTGGGAGGTGGGTTATGCCAGCGAGCAAGATCAAAGAGTTTCTGGACAAGAACAGGGTTCCGTACGAAACGATTCCTCATTTCGAATCATTCACGGCCCAGGGGACCGCAGCGGCGGCGCACATTCCGGGACGGGCGCTGGCCAAAACGGTCATGGTGAAACTGGATGACAAATTGATCATGGCCGTTCTGCCGGCATCTTTTAAGATCAATTTTGCCTTACTCAAGGAGGCCGCCAGTGCGGGACGGGGGGAACTGGCCCGGGAGGAAGAGTTCAGCCATATCTTTCCTGGCTGCGAAGTGGGTGCCATGCCCCCTTTCGGAAATCTCTACGGTGTCGATGTCTATGTGGCGGAGAGCCTGACGGAAGACGAGTGGATTGCCTTCAACGCCGGAAACCATGTTGAGCTGATCCGGATGTCCTACAGCGATTTTGAGCGGCTGGTCAGGCCGAAAGTATTGAGATTCTCCATTCAGGCTGCGTGACGCCAAGGGGCAAAGGGGCAGGGCAAATTTCGGCGCGAAAAAGCAGGGGAGAGTTAGAATCGTTTTCCGGGCCCGTGCCTGACCGGCGGGAGTGAATAAAGAGGAAAGGCATCTGTCTAATGGTGCAGAAGAGTTGCGGCGTCAAATAAGGAGAATCATCGGACATGAATTCACCCATCGTAAAAGTCGGGGTCCCCTTGGTCTTTATCTGGCTGGTGGCGGCCTGTGCCACGTCACCTCTCGGCCGAAAGCAGCTTAGTATTTTTTCCGATGCTCAGATCGATACCATGGGTATTTCGGCTTTTGAGCAGGTGAAGGAGCAGGTCCCTCTCTCCCGCGATGGTCGGGCTATTAACTATGTGACCTGTGTGGCCAATGCGGTGACCGGCCCTATTGGCGGAGGCCAGTGGGAAGTCCGGGTTTTCGAAAACAAGGATGCCAATGCTTTTGCCCTTCCTGGAGGGAAAATCGGGGTCTACAGCGGCATGCTCAAAGTGGCCCGCAGCCAGGACCAGCTCGCCGCGGTGATCGCACACGAGGTTGCCCATGTCATAGCAAGACACGCCAATGAGCGCGCTTCCACGGAGTTCGCCACCAAGGGGGGACTTGACTTGATTCAGGTCATCAGTGGGGCGCCGACACCGGGGAAGAACGCCCTCATGGGTGTGCTCGGCCTGGGTGCCCAGTTCGGGGTGCTCCTTCCCTATGGTCGGACTCAGGAAAGGGAGTCGGACCTCATCGGTCTCGATTTGATGGCAAGAGCCGGCTTTGATCCCCGTCAGAGTATTGCCTTATGGCGCAACATGTCCGCAGATGATGCCAGTGAGCCGCCGGAGTTTCTTTCGACCCACCCCAATCACGAGACAAGGATCAACGATTTGAATGGCCGCATGGGCTATGCCATGGGCCTCTACGAAAAAGCTAGGGCCGGGGGTGTGAGGCCTTATTGCGGTTATTAAGGGCTGGGTCTTGGGGACAGACGACTCCCCCTGTTTTTCGGGCGACGCAATCCCGCAGGCTGAAAATCCTTTCCGCGTTAACCGAGATGCTCGTTCCTCTTCTATGTGTGGTTCCTTCCACAACCAGAAGATCCGATGTGAAGAGGATTGGGGCATCCAGCTCCTGGGTCCCGGGGAAGACCGTGACGTCGCAGACGCCGGTCTCATCTTCCAGGGTGATAAAGACCACCCGGACGCCGCTCCGCGTCGGCGGGGTGTGGAGTAGAATCTTCATGCCCGCGACCGCGACTTTCTCTCCGTCACCCCGTTTTCTCAAATCCACGCTTCTGGATACGCCAATCTGATCGAGCTCCTTCCGGTAGAGGGAAATCATGTGAGCGGTCAGGTCGAGTCCCAGATACTCGAGTTCGTACCCCACCTTCCGGTGCGTGGAAAAATCTTCCTCAGCGGATGCCTGTTTTCGTCCTGCTCGTAGATCTATTTTCAGATCCATGAGACATTGCTTTCTGGACAGACCCAGAGGATCAAAAACACCGGCCAGTATAAGCGATGTCAAGAGGTTCTCGTTCACCCCGGTTCGGTTTTTAAAGTCCGCCACATCGACAAAGGGCCCCAGGGACCTTTCTTCGAGAATTCTGCCGAGATTGACGGGGCCCATCTGTCTGACCCCCCTTAATCCGACTCGGATGGCGCCATTCTCCAGGGCGTAGCCCGCACAGCTCCTGTTGATGTCAGGTTTGAGAATGGCCACCCCCGACCGCCGCGCGTCATGGAGCAAAACCCGTTCCGAATACATCCCGGGCAGATGATTCAGCACACCGACCATGAATTCGGCGGGATGGTAAACTTTAAGGTAGAGCGACTGGAAAACAATCCTGGCAAAAGCTGAGGCGTGGGCTTTGTTGAATCCGAAGGCCGCCAGGGTGAGCAGCTGGCTGAAGATTCCTTCCCCAATCTCCCTGCTAAATCCTTGTGCCCGTGCACCCGAAAGGAAGTCATCCTTGAGTGCCTGCATGGTCTGCGATTTCGGATCCTTCATCGCCCGACGCATCAAGTCCCCTTTGCCCGGAGAAAAGCCGGCGATGGCGTGGGCGATCCGCAGCACTTGCTCCTGAAAAAGAACAACACCATAGGTCTCTTCCAGTATGGGAATCAGGGCCTTATGGGACAGGACATACCGCTCCCTGCCCGTTCGTCGTGCGATGTAAGGGCTCACCATGTCGGCCTGGACCGGACCAGGACGAAAGAGGGAGATGGCCGAAACCAGGTCACTCAGTTTTTCGGGCCGCAGCTGTCCCAGCAGACTGCGCATACCCGGCGATTCCACCTGAAAGCAGCCCAGGGTGTCTGTTTTTTTGAGCAATCCGTAAACCTTGGGATCGCGGCTGTTAAGATGGTCGAGATCAATCGGCCGTCCCTGTTTCTGGAGCAGCTTGTCGGCCTCCTCGATGGCACTGAGCATCCGCAAACCCAACAAATCGGTCTTGATCAGCCCCAGGGTTTCGATATCCTTCTTGTCGAAGGCGAGGACGGGCCACCCCTTGCGGCACCGCTGTACCGGTGAAAAAGTGTGGATCGGCTCCCGGGAGATAACCACGCCGCCCAGGTGGACCGACATGTGCCGGGGGAATTTGTCGATGCGGGCGCACACATCCAGAAGTTTGGTGTACGCCTCGGTTCTCAGCTCCGAGTCCCGGAGTTCCGGAAGGGCGACCATGGCTTCCCGGATCTTGGATGCCGGCATGTGCCGGAAGGCGCTTACCAGAAGATTCAGCTTTTCATAACTCAACCCCATGGCACGGCCGATCTCCCGTATGGCGCTTCTTCCCCGGAACCGGGAGATTGTGGCCACCATGGCCGCATGCCCTTGATATTTCTCCATGGCATAATCGATGACTTCGTCCCGCCGGCTTGAGTCAAAATCGACATCGATGTCAGGAATGTCCATTCGTTCAGGGTTTAAAAACCGTTCAAAGAGGAGACCGTTTTCCATGGGGTCCACCCGGGAGATGCCCAGGAGGTAGGTGACGAGACTGCCCGATGCCGACCCCCGGCAGGAGTGGCGAATTCCCTGTGACCGGGCAAAGCGAACCAGATCGGCGACTACCAGAAAATAATCGGAAAACCCTTTGTCCTCGATCACCTGGAGCTCTCCGGCCAGCCGTCTAGCGACGGGCGTGCGAGTTTTCTGGAACA